>CAIRAS010000375.1 GCA_903876615.1 uncultured Holophagaceae bacterium | reverse complement strand
GAGGAATCCAGGGTTTGACGCTCCACATGCGGTTGAGCATCGCATATCGGGTAGGCTGGGGCGCATGGTTACAACGCAACCGGGCGGCCAGCCCGTCATCGCCACGGGGCAGCAGATCGGCGCGGGCTGGAGCCCGGCCCTCTCCGTGGCCAAGGCCCTGGCGGCGCTGGCGGAAGCCCGTCGCACCGGGGCCCAGGCGGTCTACTGGCTGGCGGATGAAGACCATGACCGGGCCGAGGTGGCCTCCGTGGTGGGCTGGCGGCAGGACCGCCTGCTCCGGCACCGGTTCCGCTTCGACAGCCGGCCCGGCACCGCCACGGGCTGGCTGCCCTGGACCTCGACGCACCAGGCCGAAGCGACGGACCTCTGGGGGGCCCTGGCCGAACCGGAAGAGGCCACCCTGCGTGGCCACACCCTGGCCCTCGGCCAGCCCCTCTGGGCGCTTGGGCTGCGCCCCTTCTCCCCCACCGATCCCGCGGTCCGCGAGCCCATCCAGGCCGACCTGGAGCGCTGGCGGGGCCTGGGCCTGGAGGCCCGCCTGGCGCGCCAGGCCGAGCGCCTGCAGGCCGAAGGCGCCGCCCTGCCCCTGGATCCACGGGTGCAGGCCGCCTGGTTCTCCCTGGACCCCCGCAGCGGTCGCCGCCAGCGGCTCGAGGCGGGCGAACTCCTGCCCGGGGGACACTGGCTGAGCCCCGGCGCCGCGCTCCGGCCCCTCATGCAGTCGCTGCTGCTTCCGGTTACCGGGGTGGTCCTCGGCCCCTCGGAGCGGGCCTACTGGCGCCTCTGCGAACCGCTCTGGGAGCAGGTCGGCCTCCCCGCCCCCCGAATCCTCCCGCGCCCCAGCGTCTATGTGGTGCCGCCGGGCTTCCGCGTGGCCCCCGGCCAGCTCGACGCCCTGCGCCTGGGCGCCTGGGACCGCCTGGGTGCCTGGCCCGGCGCCCTGCCCACGACCACCTTCCCCACCGCCGAGCCCGACCCGGCCTGGCCCGAGGCCGTGCGCCTGCGCTTCCGGAGCGAGCTGGCCCGGAGCCGCGACCGGCTCGTCAAGCTGGACCGGCGCCTCCACCGCGAAGCCGCCGCCGAGGCCCTGGGGGGCGATCCCGAGCTGCTGCGCCAAGCCCTCTTTCCCTTCGGCCGCCCCCAGGAGCGGGTCCTGCCGGGCCTGCCTTGGCTGCGCAACGAGGCCCTGCTGGCTGCCATCCTGAAGCGCATGGACGGCACCGCGCCGGTGATCCTGGTGGAGCAACCATGAGCCTTGCACCCAACGCAGCCCCCCTCGAGATCCTGGCCCTGGGCGCCCATCCCGATGATGTGGAAGTGCACGTGGGCGGCCTGCTCGCGCTGGCCGCGGACCGGGGCCTGCGGGGCGCCATCCTGGATCTCACCGCCGGCGACCTGGGCACCCGGGGCACCGCCGAGACCCGCCGCACCGAGGCCGACGCCGCGGCCCGAATCCTGGGCGTGGAGCGCGTCATCCTGGACTTCCCCGACGGCCGCTTCACCGAGGATGAGCACTACCTCCAGCGCCTCATGGCCGAGCTCCGCCGCCTGCGGCCCCGGGTGCTGATCCTCCCCGCGCCTGACGACCGGCATCCCGATCACCGCCGGGCCTTCCGCCTGGGCAAGGAAGCCGCCTACTACGCGGGCCTCAAGAACCATCCCTGCCCCGGCACCCCGTGGCGCCCCGAGGCCATCGCCTGGGTGGGCGGCGAGAACCCGGGCCAGCCCGATCTGCTGGTGGATGTCAGCGCCGTGTGGGACCGCCGCATGGCCGCCTTCGACGCCTTCGGCAGCCAGTTCGATCAGGATCCCAGCCAGCCCGTCACCCGCATCGCCCACCCCGCCTTCCGCCGCGGCGTCCTCGGCCGCGCCATGCACTGGGGCTCCCTGCGGATGTGCGACTGGGCCGAGGCCCTCTGGTGCGAAAAGCCCGTGCCGAAGGCGCTGGTCGAGCTGCTGGCGAAGCTGGAAGCACCGGCGTGAACCGCTTCGAGTCTGAGCTACTCGCCCGGATCCAGCGGCGCGGTGACGGCATCTCGGGCCGCGTGCTGGTGGCCTGCTCCGGGGGCGGGGACTCGGTAGCGCTGCTGGTGCTGCTCTGGACGCTCCGCAAGAGCCTGGACCTGGAGCTGGAAGTGCTCCACGCGGACCACGGCCTGCGCGCTGAGTCAGCGGAAGATGCGGAG
>CAIRAS010000374.1 GCA_903876615.1 uncultured Holophagaceae bacterium | reverse complement strand
CTCATGGTGCGACCACCTTCAGGTCCTCGTCCGTGGCGTTCTGGGCGCGCTGGAGGGCGCGCACGTAGTGGACCACCGCCCACCGCTGGGGCTCGGTGAGGTAGGCCGCGTGGGCGGGCATGGCGTTCTTGCCGTTCACGACGGCCCAGTAGATCTTGCCGTCCGGGTAGTCGCGGAACTGCTGGGCCTGCAGGTTCGCGGGCTTGGCGCCGTAGGCGGCGGTGAGGCTACCCGCGCCGTTGGCGAGGGCGCCGTGGCAGACCTCGCAGCGGTTGCTGTAGACCTTCCGGCCCTGGGCGAAGACGTCCTTGGTGCGCGGCAGGGGGTTCACCAGCGTGGCGGCGGCCTCCTGGGTGCCCGTGGCGGTGGGCAGGTAGCCCCGAGCCACCGTGCCCGGCACTGGCGGCTGCATGCCGTGGCCATCCTTGAAGAAGGTGGAAGCCTTCTGGGCGTTGAGGCGCGGCTGATCCTGCATGTACTTCATGGGCGCCAGCAGCGGGAACCACTTGATGAGGGAGTAGATCCCCAGTCCGGCCACCAGGCAGGCCACGAAGATGCTGCCCAGGGTGCGCAGGATGTAGTCGCTGGTGAGGAAGGGGCTGCGGTCCGGTGCGGGCAGGACTTCGACCTCAGCCGCACCCGCCGCCTCGAGGGCATGGGCTGCGGCGGCGCTGTCGAAGGTTTCGCTCTCGGCCTCCAGGGCCAGGGCGAAGCGGTCGCGGGTGATGCTCTTCATGGCCTTGGAGGACAGCACGGGATGGCCGAAGAAGGGCAGGCGATTGAGCAGCAGCAGCATGCCCAGACCCGCCGTGAAGGTGGCGAAGAGCACCGTCACTTCGAACATGATGGGAATGAAGGCTTCCCAGGAGGCCGCCGACTTGCCGCCGGTGATGATCGGGTAGTCGATGGCGCTGATCCAGTACTGGAACCCGAAGGCGGTGAGTGCGCCCAGCACACCCATGACCAGCACCATGCCACCCAGGGGCGAGCGGCGCAGGCCCAGGGCGTCATCGATGCCGTGGATCGGGTAGGGTGTGTAGGCCTCGACGGTGCCGAGCTTCGCCGCCCGCAGCTTGGGGATGGCGTGCATCAGTGCGTCGGGCGTGTCGAAGAGACCGAGGACGGCGTAGGCCTTTTTATCGGACATGGCAGGCCCCCGGGGACAGGGAAAACTCTCGCAGAGGGTCGCAGAGGGGGCGGAGAAAGGAGGAGGACAACCCTTCAAACGTTCTTCTCTGCGCCCCTCCGCTGTCTCCGCGCTCTCTGCGAGAGTGGTTTCCTTTCAATTTTTTACTCATGGCTGCCCCCGTGGCTCGGCGCACGCAGCCCCTCCGTGGGCTGCGCCGTTCCGGTTTCGCCTGCGGCAAAATGGCCCTCCGCTCCTGCTCCGGGCTGCGCGTCCGGGAGGATGGCCTTCACCTCGGTGGTGGCGATGACCGGCAGCACTCGGGCGAAGATCAGGACCAAGGTGAAGAAGAGGCCGAAGGTGCCCAGCAGGATGCCGAAGTCGATCATGGTCGGCTTGTAGATGCGCCAGGCGGAGGGCAGGTAGTCCTGGTGCAGGGAGATCACGATGATCACGAAGCGCTCGAACCACATGCCGATGGT
>CAIRAS010000373.1 GCA_903876615.1 uncultured Holophagaceae bacterium | reverse complement strand
CTCCGTGCGGTGCGCGCCTCAGGACAGGCGTACGACTTCATCTCCTTGAACAGCGGGCAGGACTTGCTTGTCCGCGATGGGCTGCGTGAGTACCTTGCGGCAAACAGAAACCGGGTATTCATGTCCGCAAGGAGGATTGGGCCCGGAGACCCACAGAACAGCGCCTGGAAAATCCGTTGGCCCAGGGTCACACGCAATCTCTACGATTCCCCTTTCCACCCCTACCGACTTCTGCGCGTCGGATTGGTACGGTTGTACAACTTCGGCCTCAATCTTCGCCCGAATCCACTGGCCCTGCCCGAGGGCTGGAGCTTCTACTGCGACTCCCAGTGGCTGTGCATGCCCGGAGTGACGGCAGACTACATTCTTGACTACGTGGGACAGAATTCGGACTACTGCCGTCTTTTTCAAGACTCTCTGGCGCCTGATGAGTTCTTCTTCACAACCCTGATCATGAACTCACCCTATGCGGCTCAAGTGACGGGTTCCCACCTCACCCACCTGAATTTCGGCAGGACCCTTCGGGACAAAAACCATCCCGTGGTCATCACCACGGATGACATACCCACCATCGAAGATTCCGGTCGTTTTTTCGCGCGCAAGTTTGACCAGGCCGTGGACGAAGAAGCCATCCGCTATTTCAGCGACAGGTATGGCTACCAAAACCCAGAACCCAACTCCGCTCGATAGCACAGACCCAGTCCAGGCGCCTCAGATCTGGCCATCCCAAGGTGAGGGGGCAGAATACCCCTCAGTTCTGGATGTAGTGCACCAGCTGCTCGATGGTGAACTTCTGCTCGGAGATGGTTTCCTTCACCAGGTCGCCGATGGAGAGGATGCCCAGCAACTCGTTGTTCGCGCCGAGCACAGGCAGGTGGCGGACGTGCTTGTCGGTCATGAGCGCCATGCACTCTTCGACCGTCTCATCGAGGGTGACGCAGCTGATCTTGTCGCTCATGATCTCCCGGACCAGCGTGTCCTTGGAGGCCTTGCCCACGAGGATGATCTTGCGGGCGTAGTCCCGCTCCGAGAACATCCCCACCAAGCGGCCCCCGTCCATGACTGGCAGCGCCCCGATATTGAACTGCGCGAGCAGGGCCAACGCCGCAAATACCGTGTCATCAGGCCGCACGGACACCAGGGATTGTTTTGTCTCGATGAGCTGCTTCAGTGGCCGCATCAACGCCTCCTCTGCTTGGAATCCCGTGGGTTGGATCGGATCCGTGGATCTGACTATACGTCCAACTTGGGATCCGCGGGACCCTGAATCCACGAGCCACCCCGCGCCAGCATAGAGAAACCCCTTCGGGGGGCCCCCGATGGCACCGTAATCCGAGGCCCTTACAGGCTGACACTCTGTAAAGCCTTATTCGGTCCAGGTCTTTTCAAATCGCTGAGCCAAAGCCTCAGCGCTACTCTGGGCCCGATCAATGCGCTGGAGGGCATCATGGCCGTCAATCTGAAGGGCCGCAGTTTTCTCACCCTGATGGATTTTTCGCCGGAGGAGGTGCGCTACCTCCTGGACCTGTCCAGGGACCTGAAGGCCAAGAAGCGCATGGGCGTCTTCAACTACCTGCTCAAGGGCAAGAACATTGTGCTGCTTTTCGAGAAGACCAGCACCCGCACCCGCTGTGCCTTTGAGGTCGGGGCGCTGGAAGAGGGCGCCCACGTCACCTTCCTGGATTCCGCCAGCTCGCAGGTCGGCAAGAAGGAGTCCATCGAGGACAGCGCCAAGGTGCTGGGCCGCTTCTACGATGGCATCGAGTACCGTGGCTACAAGCAGGAGGTGGTGGAAGCCCTGGCGAAGCACAGCGGCGTGCCCGTGTGGAACGGGCTCACGGACACGGACCACCCCACTCAGATCCTGGCGGATTTCCTCACCATCGAGGAGCACGTGGCCAAGCCCCTGCACAAGGTGAAGCTGGTGTTCTGCGGTG
>CAIRAS010000372.1 GCA_903876615.1 uncultured Holophagaceae bacterium | reverse complement strand
GCACATCCATCCTTCACTGTTCAAAAGGAGCGTCCCATGAAGCCATCTATTTCATCTGTACGAGCCATCGAGATTCTCGATTCAAGGGGTAATCCGACCATCCGTGTCTACGCCGAATTGGCGGATGGAACAAAGGGTGTGGCATCAGTCCCTTCGGGTGCCTCGACAGGTGAGAACGAAGCGGTCGAGCTTCGGGATGGAGATCCCAAGCGATACGGCGGCAAGGGGGTTCTGAAGGCGGTCGGGTTCGTCAACCAATCCATCGCCCCGAAACTGATCGGCATGGATCCCAGCCGACAGGCCGAGATCGACCACACCCTCATCGCCCTAGATGGAACCCCGACCAAGGCGAAGTTCGGGGCCAATGCGATCCTGGGCGTGTCGATGGCCGTGGCGCGAGCAGCAGCGAAATCAGCCCACCTTCCGCTCTACACCTACCTGGGTGGGCCTGGGGCGACGCGCCTTCCAGTGCCCATGATGAACATCCTGAACGGCGGGAAGCATGCCGACAACAGTGTGGACTTCCAGGAATTCATGGTCATGCCCGTCGGGGCTCCATCCTTCTCGGAGGCCCTCCGGTATGGCGTCGAGACCTTCCATGCGCTGAAGGGCATCCTGAAGAAGATGGGACTCGCCACCAGCGTGGGTGACGAGGGCGGGTTCGCGCCGAACCTGAAGAGCAACGATGAGGCCTGCGAAGTGATCGTGCAGGCCATCAAGGCTGCTGGATTCGTTCCTGGCAAGGACATCGCCATCGCCCTGGATCCGGCTGCCAGTTCCTTCTATGCCAAGGGTGCCTATCACCTGGACAAGTCCGGTCAGGGCCAGAAGAGCAGTGAGGAATTGGTCGCGCTCTTCGCCGATTGGATCAAGAAATACCCAATCGTCTCCATCGAGGATGGGCTCGACGAGAACGACTGGAGCGGCTTCCAGGCCCAGACCAAGGCCATGGGCGACACCATTCAGATCGTAGGCGACGACCTTTTCGTGACCAACACCCAGTTCATCTCCAGGGGCATCCAGGAACACTCCGCCAATGCCGTGCTCATCAAGCTGAACCAGATCGGCACTGTCACGGAAACCATCCAGGCGATCCAACTCTGCCGAAAGGCCGGTTGGGGATTCGTCGTGTCGCACCGTTCCGGCGAGACCGAGGACACCTTCCTCTCGGATTTCACGGTGGCCATGGGCGGCGGTCAGATAAAGACCGGCTCCGCCTGCCGCAGTGAGCGGATCGCCAAGTACAACCGGCTGCTGGAAATCGAAGCTGAACTGGGCAGCAGCGCCGTGTTCAACAATCCGCTCGCCAAGTGACCTTGCGCAAACCCAGCCATCCTGCGGGAGACGGCCTTCCTGCCGTCTCCCAAGGGACGCTCGGACAGGTCACTGCCATCTGTGAGGCCTTCCAAATCACCACCCTTCAGCCTCAGCTTCGTGCCTGCACAGAAATGGCCCAGAACCAAGGAATCGTTGACATCGCGGTACTGGGGCAATTCAAGGCAGGGAAAAGCTCGTTTTTGAACAGCCTCATCGGTGCAGAGGTGCTTCCGGTCGATGTCCTCCCCGCAACCGCCGTGGTCACCCGGCTTGGTTACGGGGAAATGAACGAGGCCCAACTCCACCTGACCTCGGGCGAAGTCAGGGATTGCCCAATTTCGGACCTGCCCGCCTATGTCACCGAGCGCGGGAATCCCGGCAACGTGAAGCAAGTCGAATCAGTAGAAGTCAGACTGGCGGCCCTGGCGCCGTTCGGTGGGGTTCGGTTTGTGGACACGCCTGGCCTTGGCAGCGTCTTCGCCCACAACACTCAAGCCTCGATGGACTGGCTTCCCAAAGTCGGCGGCGCCCTCGTCGCCATCGGGGTGAACCAGCCCT
>CAIRAS010000371.1 GCA_903876615.1 uncultured Holophagaceae bacterium | reverse complement strand
GTCAAAGCGCTTGGCCGCCTCGATGAGGCCCAGGTTGCCCTCGCTGATCAGGTCCAGCAGGTCCAGGCCCATGCCCTCGAACTTCCGCGCCTCCTTGACGACGAAGCGCAGGTTTCCCTCCACCAGGCGCTGCAGCCCTTCGGGGTTGCGGTCGTTCTGCCACAGGCGACCGTTGATCCGCTCTTCCTCCGCCGTGAGCAGAGGCAGGTGCCGGATGGAGTCGAAGTATTTATCGAGCGAGCGCTCTTCGAGATGCCGGAGGGGCACGGTGCTCCTTGGGGGGAAAGTTCAGCATACCAAGCGTTCGGCACCCTTTGGGGCCTGTCTAGGTATTTGACTCGACGGCCGTTCCCGCCTTGGAAAAAGGACAGCCTTGAGCCGTGATGTCAACGCTTCCGCAGGCCGTGGGTGGTCAGCTTCACCAGACCCGTCGAGGAGCTGGACCGCGGCAGGTCTTTGAGTCCGGCCGCTTCCAGGATCTGGGCCAAGCGCTCCACATCCTCCTGCATGCGATTGAGCCGGTCCCGCAGGCCGAGGACCACCTCCACGCCCGCCAGGTTCACACCCAGATCCCGGGTGAGGTTCAGGATGAACTCCAGGCGCTCCAGGTCCTCGTCACTGTAGAGGCGCGTCTTGCCCTCGGTGCGGCTGGGCGCGAGCAGTCCCTCCCGCTCGTAGAGGCGCAGCGTCTGGGGGTGGACGCCGTAGCGCATCGACACCACCCCGATCATGTAGGCGCCCATGCGGGGATCCTTAGCCATGGTCGGCACCTCGCTGCTTCTGGAGCTCAGCATCATTCAAGTCGGCAAGCTCCCGGAGGAGCTCCTTGCTCCGCTCGTCCTGGATGTGGGGGGTCACCACGGCCACCTCGGCGATGAGGTCGCCCCGCTGGGTGCCCCGGGGGATGGGCATGCCCTGGCCCTTGAGCCTCAGCTTGGCGCCGGTCTGGGTGCCCGGCGGAACCTTGATGGTCTGGTGCCCTTCAGGGGTCGGCACCACCACCTTGGCGCCCAGGGCGGCCTCCGAGAAGCTGATGGGCAGCCGCACGTAGAGGTTCGGCCCCTTGCGCTCGAAGCGGGCATCCGGTTCCATGCTGATCTGCAGGAAGAGGTCCCCGGGCCCGCCGCCCCGGCGGCCCGCCTCGCCTTTGCCCGCCACCCGCAGCCGGGCCCCGTCCTCCACCCCGGCCGGGATGGCGATGGTCACGGTCTCCTGTCGCGCGTGGCGCCCCGCACCGTCGCAATCGGGACAGGCTGGAAGCCGACTGCCCCGGCCGCCGCAGTCCGGGCAGGAGCGTCCGAAGGAGAGGAAGCCCGAACCTGAGCCCAGCTTGCCCTTGCCCTGGCAGGTGCGACACACCTCGGGCTTTCGGTTGGCCTCGCCGGTGCCCCGGCAGGCCATACAGGGCTCGGAGCGGTTCACCCGCAGATTGAGCCGCGTGCCCTCAAAGGCCTCGCGGAAGCCTAGGCGCACCGAGTGGAGCAGGTCCTCGCCCCGCTCGGGCCCATGCCGCACCGGCCGGCCGCCGAAGCCCGCGAAGATATCCTCGAAGGCGAAGCCACCGCCCTGCTGGAACCCGGGCGGCACCTGGGCGCCGGGCCCGGCCGGATCGCCGTAGGTGTCGTAGTTCTTCCGCTTTTCCGCGTCCGAAAGCACATCGTTGGCCTCGGCCAGCTTCTTGAACTCCGCTTCGGCCTTGGTGTCGCCCGGGTTCAGGTCCGGGTGGTGCTTGCGCGCCAGCTTGCGGTACGCCTTCTTGATGTCCTCATCCGAGGCGCCCCGCGGCACCCCCAGAATCTTGTAGTAGTCAGGATGAGCCATGGCTTTAGTCTAAAGCACTCAGATTTCTTATAGCCACAAAAAGGGGCGCCCGAAGCGCCCCTTTTTGTGGCTGGACTAGCTGACCACTTCCGCATCGATCACGTTGTCGTCGGCCTTCTTGTCGCCGCCGGGGTGGGCCCCCGGGGCGCCCGGACCACCGGCGCCGCCATCCTTGGGCGGCTCCTGCTTGTAGAGGCTCTCGGCCAGCTTGTGGCTCTTGGCCGTGAGGTTCTCCAGGGCCTTCTTGATGCGCTCCTGCTCCAGGCTGGCCAGGGCGGCCTTGGCTTCGACGATGGCCTCCTCGGCCTCCTTCTTGTCAGCCTCGGGCAGCTTCTCGCCGTTGTC
>CAIRAS010000370.1 GCA_903876615.1 uncultured Holophagaceae bacterium | reverse complement strand
TCCCTCAGGCCAATGTTCTGGTCGTATTTCTCTGAATCCCGTCCCCTGTCCTAAGACATCGAACGAAATCCTCAAAGGCTTCCTATCTTCTATCCGGTTTTCAAAGACGCCCCCATGCTTCCACATGGTCGAAACTGCCTTTCGGCACCTTCTTGCACCCCGCAGCCTCAACTGCGCAGGACAATCAGACTAACACGCAGGTCCTCAATGGCAAGCGAAAAAGTCGGGAGGCACCCTCTTCCCCATGGATCGCCTGTAATGCCGCCCACGGCGCGCCCATGGCAGGCATAGAATCACCCCCTGGGGGTGGGCGTGATTCATATCATCGGGGCAGGTCTCGCAGGATCTGAGGCTGCCTGGCAGCTGGCTTCCAGGGGGCATCAGGTGCGCCTCTCGGAGATGCGCCCCGGCTGCATGACCCCCGCCCACACCACGGGCAAGGCCGCGGAGATGGTCTGCTCGAACTCCTTCAAGAGTGATGACCAGGCTTCGGCCACGGGCATCCTGAAGGCGGAGTTGCGGCGAATGGACTCCCTCATCCTGCGCTGCGCCGAGAGCACCCGTGTGCCCGCCGCCAACAGCCTGGCCGTGGACCGGGAAGCCTTCTCCGCGACGGTCACCCAGGCGCTCCAGGCGCACCCGAACATCCAGTGGGTGGAGGAGCAGGTCACGGCGCCGACCCTACTGGAGCCCACCATCCTGGCCACGGGTCCCCTGACCACCGATCCCCTGGCCGACTGGCTCTCCGCGCTCACGGGCAGCGGCCGCCTCCATTTCTACGATGCGATCGCGCCCATCGTCGATCGGGACAGCATCGACATGGACATCGCCTGGATGGCCGCACGCTACGACCGGGGCGGCGCCGACTTCATCAACTGCCCCCTCGACAAGCCCCAATACGAGCAGTTCCTGGACGCCCTCCTCGCCGCGGAGCGCGTGCCACTCCTGCACGCAGAGACCCCCTACTTCGAGGCCTGTCTGCCCCTCGAGGTCATGGCGGACCGGGGCCGCGAGACCCTCCGGCACGGCCCCATGAAGCCTGTGGGCCTGGACGATCCCAAGACCGGGCGCTGGCCCCACGCCGTGGTCCAGCTGCGCCAGGACACTCTCGCGGGGGACCACTTCAACCTAGTGGGCTTCCAGACCCGCCTGAAGTGGGGCCCCCAGAAGGAAGTCTTCCGTCTGATTCCGGGACTGGGGCACGCCGAGTTCGCGCGCTTCGGGAGTATCCACCGGAACACCTACGTCCAGGCACCGTCGCTCCTCGATGCGACACTGGCTGTCAAATCCGTCCCGGGCCTCTGGCTCGCAGGTCAGCTTTCGGGGGTCGAAGGCTATCTGGAGTCCGCCGCGGGCGGGCTCGCCGCGGCCGTTTCCGTGGACCAGACCCTCCGCGGCGCCGCGGCTGTGCCCTTCCCCCGGGAGACGGTCCTGGGCAGCCTGCTGCACTACCTGGCCCATGCCTCAAGCAAGGACTTCGGCCCCACCAACGCCATGCTGGGGTTGCTGCCCCCCCTGCCGGAAGGCGAGATCGACACGCGGGGGCTGAAGCGCTCGGGCGGCCTCCGCGCCGTCAAGTCCGCCAAGGGCCAGGCCCACCGGACCCGCTCCCTCGCCGCGCTAGAGGAGCACCTCCGGAGGCTGGATCAGGCCAGGTAGTCGAAGAGGTTCACCTTGCTGGTCTTGGCCATGATGCTGAGGGTGGCGGACTGAATGGTCTGATCGCTGGAGTACTGGGTGATGGCCTGGGCGAAGTCCGTGTCTTCCTGGCCCGACTGCATCCCCTGCAGGGTGGCGTTGAAGCTGGTCAGAGTGGACTTGACATCGGCCAGCCCCGCCTGCCGCCCGCCCAGGTCCGCCTGGACCTGATTCAGATTGTCCTGGATGGTCTGCAACCGCGTGGAGGCCAGTTGGATGGCGGCTTCGTTGTTGGTGGTGAGCGCCGCCTGCAGGTCCAAGGTCACCTGGAAGATGTCCGTGGCGGAGCCAGCCGCGGGGGCCCCCCCCTGGAACACCTGCCGACCGGTCACGTTGGTGGCCACAGGAGCGGAGCCCGCCGAGACGGTCAGATTGATCGTGCTGTTATCACCGTTGTATGCCAAGGTCCCAGTCCCGGTCCCATCGTCAGCGAAGGGCGGGGTCGTGGTCATGGTGCCCGCAAAGATGTACTTCCCCTGGACCTGGGTGTTCCCCATGGCGAGGAGGTTGGCGCGGATCGCGGCCACCTCCTGGGCCAGGGCAGCCCGGCCGCTGCCCGCATTGGTCGAAGAGAGCCCCTGCTGGGCCAATTCCTGGAGCCGCGTGGTGTCGTTGATGGTGGTCGCCACCGCGTCCTCGGCGTACTGCAAGAAGGAACTCGCCGAGTCCACCTGCTTGAGGAACTGGGTGTTCGTGTCAATCGAGGTGCCGAAATCGAGGATGAGGGCGGCGCCGGCGGGATCTTCCCCGGGCTGGGTGATGCGTTTCCCGGAGGCAATCCGGGACTGGTTCAAGGCCAGGCGCTCCTGGGTCGCCTGAAGGTCCAGGAGGTTCTGGCGCTGCTGGGTGGTGCTGCTGGTGCGGAAGCTCATGGGTCACCTGCTTTCAGGATCAGTTGCCGAACTGCCTCATCAGCTGATCGGCGAGCGAGCTGATCACGCTGAGGAAGCGCGCCGAGGCCTGGTAGCCCCGCTGCAGCATCATCATGTTTGACGCCTCCTCGTCCAGGTTCACGCCGGAGAGGCTGTCCCGCTGGGTCTGGAGGGCGCTCACGAGGTTCTGCTGCGTGGTGTTCTGGGCCGCGTAGTTCTGGGTCTGGGTGCCCAGGTCCGTGATCAGGGCACCCATGGCGCCGGTGAACCCTGTGGTCCCCCCGGGGCCGGTGTCCACGGTGGCGTTGGCCGATCCCAGCTGGGCCATGGCCAGGGCGATGCTGTTGTCGCCCGCGACTCCGTTGGCACTGGCGGCGATGAGGGAGGGGTTCGCGACCAGGGCCGCGTTCACCGTCAGGAGCTTCACCATCCCCTTGTAGTGGTCGGTCCAGCCCGAGCCGCTCTTCAGGGTCGGATTCGCGGTAATGCTGGTCGGCAGCCCGTCGCTGGCACTGTTGAGGACGGAGGCGTTCTGGAAGAAGTCCTGCCCAACCAAGCCATTAACGGCGAGCATTGCCTTCTGAGTCAGGTTCACCGAACTGGCCACACCCGCAGCGATCTGGTCCAGCTGGGCCTGGAAGCCCACCAGGAGGTTGTCGCGGAGGTCCAGGTTCGCGCCAAGCTGGCCTTCCTTGATGCCGGCGGTCACATCCACCAAGGTCCCGCCCATGTTGGAGGCCACCTGGAGGTAGTTGTCCGTGAGGGTGCCGGCCCGCTTGGCCGTCAGGTCGTAGGAGCTGCTACCGCTCACCAGCACAGCGGCCCCGGAGTCCAGGGTGATCTGGAACTCACCCTTGGAGCCCTCGACCACGTTGATGCCCACCAGCCCCGCCAGCTTGTCCGTCAAGGCCTGCCGCTGGTCGATGGCGTCGTTGTCGGCACCGGCGGTCGTTGCCGAGGTGATGCGCTGGTTCAGCTGGGCGATCTGGTTGGCGAGGGTGTTGACCTGGCCCACCAGGGAACCCACGGTCTGGTCTGCATTGCTCCGCTGGTCATCCAGCATCTGGTATTGCGTCTGGAGGCTCGAGACCAGGTTCTGGGCCTTGCCCACGACGTTGGTCCGGAGCGAGGTGTCCTCAGGCCGGGCCGCGAGGTCCTGGAAGCTCTGGAAGAACGCCTGGAGCTTCGCCGAGATGCCGGTGGCCCCCGTGTCGCCCAGGCTGGAGGAGACCGCGCTCACGGTGGTGTAGCGCGTATCTGCCCCGCTCTGCTTAGCTGTCTCCCGGGTGATCTGGAGGTTCAGGAACCGGTCCCGGATTCCCTGCACGGAGGTCACGTTGGCGCCGGAGCCGTAGTAGACATCCCCTTGGATCAGGGCCTGGCCCGAGCTGATGTTGGCCCGTTGGCGGGTGTACCCCGGGGTGTTCACATTGGCGATGTTGTGACCCACCACGTTCAGGGCCGACTGTTGCGCCTGGAGGCCTGAGAGGGCGATATTGAGGCTTGAATTCAGTCCGGGCATGGCTAGACCTTTCCGCGCAGCCGGGGGGCGAGACCCGGAATTTCCGCGGCGAGGCCGTCTCGGCCGTAGCCCTGCAGACCGGACAAGCCGATGAGGGCCGCCCGCAGGGGGGACTGGAGCCCCATCAGCAGTGTGTGGACTGACGTGATGCGCCGCCGCAGGGCCTGGGCACCCTCAGCGTCCTCGGGCCAACCGACCAGCTCCGACCAACGGATGCCCGACAGGAGCACCGCGGGATCCTCGCCGGCGATCAGCCTGGTCTCAAGCGCGTCCAGGAGTTCGGGCACGGCATGCAGCATGGAAGACCTCCCAGGCTGTCTTCCGGCAAACCTCAGGCCAAGAGATCCAGGTGTGGCCCGGCACCCTCTGCCGGGGTGCCCTCCGGCGCTACGGCGGGAAGCTCCTCAGAGGCCCCGGTGCCATGCCGCTTCCGGGCCTCTTTCTCCTGGGCCTCCTGGTCCGCCAGGTTCATCTTGTCCGACTCCGACACGTCCGCCACATCGAGCAGGGTCTCCGCCAGTTTGGCGTCGAAGGCCTGCTTGCGGGCCTGCTCCCGCTGCACCTGGGCGCCGCCCTCCATGGAGAGTCGGACAGCCTCGACCGCGGCGGTCTGGAGGATCTGGCGCTGGGTCAGGGGACTGATCATGCCCTCACGTGAAGGGCTCCAGGGCTAGGACCGGCGATGGTGCGCCATGTGTTCCTTGATGAGCCCTTCGGCCACGGCCTCTCCATCGGGGTGGTAGGAGTCTGCATCCATCTGGCTCTTGATGGCGTCCACCTTCTCCGTCCGAATGTCAGGGACCGCCGCCAGGGCCTGCTGGGCCACGGCGACCAGACGTGCAGCGGAGGAGACTTGGACGGCATCGGTGGCGGCAGCAGGCGCGACGGGGGCCGAGGCGGAAGAAGCCGCAGGCTTGGCTCCCGCTACCCCCTGAGTGCTGCTGACGCTGCCCGATTTACTGCTGATACGCATAGCCACCTCGACAAGCCTGTATCGGCAGTTTGCCAAGAACCCTCAACTTGCTGGGAATTCTTTTTCGGAGATTTTTTTTCCGGACTGGTCCCAGGCCGCCTTCAGCCGGTCGGCCAGCCCCCAGCCCCGGCCCCCGGCCACGGCCCGGTCCACCACTGCCTGGTCCATCAGATACTCGTAGGTGGAGCGGGACTGCCCGGAGTCCCCGAACAGGCCCGAAGGCTGCACGGTCTTCCGCATGGTCTGGAACAGCAGGTTCATCAGGAGGCCTTCAAACTGCCGCGCAGCCTTCTCAGTCTTCTCGGAGGAACCGGGTAGCGCCTGCCCTGCCTGGGCCTGGGCCAGGGGATCCACCAAGGGAAGACCGGCCGGGCTGATCACAGGATCCTCAGCTCGGCCTGCAGAGCGCCGGCTTCCTTGATGGCCTGGAGGATAGCCACCAGGTCGCGGGAGCTGACCCCCATGCCGTTGAGCATCTCGGCCAGCTTGCCCACGCTGATGCCCGGCTCCACGGTGATGGTCTTGGCCTTCTCCTCCACCGCCGCGACATCCTTCTTGGTGGCCTGAACGGTCTTGCCCTGGCTGAAGGGGGCCGGCTGGCTCACCAGCGGGGTGGAGCTCACCATGATGCTGAGGCCGCCCTGCACGATGCTCACGGCCCCGATGCGGACATCCGAGCCCATGATCACCGTGCCCGTGCGCTCGTTCACCACCACCCGGGCCTTGGGCTGCAGCTGGATGTTGAGGTTCTCCAGACGCGCCACCAGCTCCACAGCACGACCAAGGAACTCCTTCGGAATCTGCAGTTCAATCGTTCTTGCATCCAGGGGCTGGGCCAGCTTCTCACCCAGTTCCTCGTTGATGGCATGCACCACCCGCATGGCCGTCGTGAAGTCCTCTTCCAGCAGGCTGTAGCGCAGCGTGGCGCGGGCGTTGAAGTTCCCGCCCAGCTCGCGCTCGATGAGGGCGCCTTCGGGGACGCGGCCCACGGTCGGATGGTTCTTGGTGACCGAGGCGCCCCCGGCGGAAGCGCTGAAGCCCCCCACCAGCAGCGGCCCCTGTGCCACGGCGTAGGTCTGCCCATCGGGTCCCTGCAGGGCCGTCATCAGGAGGATGCCCCCGGCCAGGGACTTGGCGTCACCGGTGCTCGAGACGGTCACATCCAGCCGCGAGCCCGTTCGGGCAAAAGCCGGCAGCTCCGCCGTCACCATGACAGCGGCCACGTTCTTCACCTTCACGGTCGTGGGGTTGACGGTGAGTCCCTGCCGAGACATCAGGTTCGTGAGGGACTGCACGGTGAACTTGGTCTGGTCCTTGTCGCCGGTGCCGTCCAGGCCCACCACCATGCCGTAGCCCAGCAGCTGGTTGCCCCGGACGCCCTGGAGCCGGGCCACTTCCCTGAGGTGCACTTCGACCTTCTTCTCGGCCTTGGCCGCGTCCGCCCCCAGGAGGGTCATGGCCGCGAGAAACAGGGCTGCGACGCGCATGGAAGCCTCCTAGAAGGGCCAGATGTAGTTGAGGAGGCGGCTGATGTAGCCGGGCTTCAGGGTCTCGTCCACGATGCCCTCGCCGCCGTAGCCGATGCGGAGCTCGGCCACCTGGCCCGAGGTGATGGTGTTGGTGCCATCGAGCCGGTTGGGATCGATCATGCCGGCCACGTAGAGGCGCTGGGTCTCGTTGTTCAGCTGGATGTCGCGGTAGCCCTCGACGATCAGGTTGCCGTTGCCGATCACCTTCACGACCCGGGCGGTGATGGTCGTGGTGAAGGTAGCGCTGCGGCCCGTGGTGCCGGTACCGGCGAACTTGTTGGTGTTGGAGGTGGCCTTGTCCGCGGAGTTGCTGGCGATGCCGAAGCCTGTCAGGGCCCCGAAGAGGGTCGGGCTGCTCAGCTTGTTGCTGCCGGCCCGGTTCGTGGTCACATCGGCCTTGCTGATGGCGTTGGTGCTCTCACTGATCTTCACCGTCACCAGGTCATTGACCCGGTAGGCCCTAAGGTCGGCCACGAAGGGCCGGTCCCGCCAGAGGCTGCCTTCGCTGATCGGCGCCGTGGCCGGAGCTTCCTCCACCAGGGGAATAGCCGGTTTTTTCACAAGATTCGGATCGTGGCGCTTGGGAATGGAGCAGCCGATCCCCAGAAAGAGCAGGATGATAGGCAGCATTTTCCTCATGAAACACCTCCGCTCTTCCTTAGGGCGAAGATGGTGCCAAGGTTTCAGGCCAGGGCGATCAGGATCCGGTCATGCCCCGCAAAATCCTGATGCACAAGGGCTTTTGCCCAACCGAGGCCCACGGCCCACCGGCACAACTCGCCGCCCTGGTGGGCTCCGATCTCCAGGAGACAGGCAGGCGCCTGCCGAGCCCGGGCCTGGCTGAGGAGGATCTTCGAGAGGGCCAGGCCCCGCTCCGGGGCGAACAGGGCCGAGGCCGGCTCGAAGGCCAGCTCCCGCTGCAGGGTCGGCTGGTCGGCGGGATCCACGTAGGGCAGATTCGCCACCACGAGGCCCAGGGGCTCCGGCACCGGCTCCAGCAGGCTGCCCTCGTAGAACTGGAGGCGTGCGCCGAGCTGCTCTGCGTTCGCCCGGGCCACCGCCAGGGCGCCGGGGCTCAGGTCCGTGGCCGAGACCTGCCAGGAGGTCTCCAGCGCCAGGCTGACCGCGATGATCCCGCTGCCCGTGCCCACGTCCACGCAGCGGTCCACCCTGAGCCGCTGGCCGATGTCCAGGGCGGCCTCCACGAGCAATTCAGTCTCCGGGCGGGGGATCAGGGTCGCGGGCTTGACCTCGAAGCGCCGATCCCGAAAGAGTGTCCAGCCCAGGAGGTAGGCCCAAGGCTCCCCGGCCCGGCGTCGCTGGAGCCAGGTGGCCACCTGCTGCGCCCGGGCCGCGGGCACCGGCTCGGTGCCATGCGTTGCCAGCCAGGCCCGGGAGAGGCCGAGCCCGTCTTCGAACCAGCGGACACACTCCGCCTGGGCCTCCTCAGGCTCCAGGAACTCGGCCAGGGCCGAGGCCAGGTCGCGGCGGAGTCGGTGGTGGGTCCCGGGCATGCCTCTCAGGCCATGAGTGCCTTGGCGCGGTCCTGGCTCTGCTGGGCGACGATCTCGTGGAGACTGCCGCCGTGGCTGTCCAT
>CAIRAS010000369.1 GCA_903876615.1 uncultured Holophagaceae bacterium | reverse complement strand
GGCATGGTGGCTGGCAGCGACACCATCAAGCTCAGCACCAGCCTCATCGACTTCGTGTTCCGGGAGCTGGCCATCAGCTACCTGGGCCGCTACGACCTGGCCCACGTGGAGCCCGAGCACCTCACCAGCTCCCCCACCGGCCTACGCCCCAACAGCCACGCCCCCGGCGCCCCGAACCTGCCCAGCCTGCCCACGGGCACGCCCCTGCCCTTCCCCGACACGCTCCCCACCGGCGCGGCCCCTGCCCCGCCCCTGGCACCCGAGCTGGTGGCCGTGGTCGTCACGCGACCCACGCCCTCCCTGTCCGGCAGCACCGTCTCTGCGGCTCAGGCCGCCCGGGAAAAGGGCTACACCGGCGATCCCTGCCCCGAGTGCGGCCACCTCACCCTGGTCCGCAACGGCGCCTGCATGAAGTGCCAGACCTGCGGTGCCACCACCGGCTGCAGCTAGGCAACAACCGGACCTCCTGAGCAAAAGGCCCCGCCCCGGGGCCTTTTGCTTGCCAGATACCCCAAGCTGAGACCATGGATCACTCCTCCCGCAACCGGCTTACCCCCAAGCTCCTCCCCCAGTTCAGCGGGGAGACCCTGTTCGATGCCATCGCCAGGGCGGTCTGTGCGGCGGGCTGCCTGCCGCGCAAGGAGCTCTATGAAGCGTGGGAAGTGGCCCGCAGGGTGCGGCGGCGCTTCCGGGGCCGGCGGATCGTGGACCTGGCCTGCGGCCACGGCCTGCTGGCCCAGTTGCTCCTCCTGCTTGACGACAGCTCCCCCGAGGCCCTGGCTGTGGATCTGCGCCTGCCGAAGAGCGCCGCAACCCTGGCGGCCTCCCTGGGCAACGCGTGGCCGCGACTGCAGGGCCGGGTGCAGTTCCTCGAGACCGACCTGCGCGACGTCCCGCTGTTGCCCAGGGACCTGGTGGTCTCGGCCCATGCCTGCGGCGGGCTGACGGACCTGATCCTGGCGCGGGCCGTGGAAGCCGGAGCTACCGTGGCCGTCCTGCCCTGCTGCCACGACCTCAAGGCCGGCGATCTCGGAGGCCTGGAGGGCTGGCTGGACGGCCCCCTGGCCATGGACGTCACCCGCGTGGCGCGACTGCGCAGCCAGGGCTACCGGGTCTCCACCCAGGTGATCCCCGGCGACATCACCCCCAAAAACCGCCTCTTGCTGGCTGAGCCAGCCTGAACCCGCTATGCATTCACCGAAAGCAGGAAAAGGGAAAAAATCAGACACCGATGAACACCGATAAAGACATGATAAAAGCATGATAAATCAAATTGCATATACAATAATAAATCCTTTTTTATCAGCTTTTATTCAGCTTTTATCGGTGTTTATCGGTAGTAAATAAGCATTTTCTTGCCTCACTCACACTGCTCGTTGTCGGAGTCTCCTCATGGGTCACGAAGAAGCTTTTGTGAAGGCCTTCATCGCCTCGGCCCAGCGGGCGCGCTGGGTCCACTTTCTGGCGCTCCCTAAGCGGCGCCAGGAGATCCTCAGCCGCCTGAACCGGCACCTGCCCTACGTCTCCGAGCTTGGCACCGAGGTCCCCGGGGACCAGGACTTCCCCGCCGGACTTGAGCAGCTCCTCACGGCGAAGGGGGCGGGCCCCACCTGCCACGTCATGGTGGATGGCCTGCGGGCCGATGGCCGGGAGCTCCCGCTGGCCCAGGCTCTCAAGGAGATCTGCATGCACCGTGGCGGGGCCATCCTGTCCTGCCTCCCGGGGCGCCTCGCCTACTACAAGCCCGAGTCTCCAGCCCCAGGCATCCTCCTGGAGCGCCTGCCTCGGTAGCCCCAAGCAACAGGAACCACCCCAAGCTTCCTTTTCAACTTTTATCTCAAGAAAATGAGAGCGCAGAGGTCACCCTCTGCGCTCTTATTTTCTCTGGCCTGGTCTAGATGAGGCCGAGTTCCTTCACGGCGTCGCGCTCTTCGCCCAGTTCCTTGGCGGTGGCATCCATCTTGGCGCGGCTGAAGGCGTTGATCTCCAGGCCCTGGACGATCTTGACGTTGCCGTCCTTGACCGTGACGGGGAAGCCGTAGACCAGGCCCTCGGGCACGCCGTAGCTGCCGTCGGAGGGGAACGCCATGCTGGTCCAGTCACCCTCGGGGGTGCCCAGAGCCCAGCTCTTCATGTGGTCGATGGCGGCGCTGGCGGCGCTGGCGGCGCTGCTGAGGCCGCGGGCCTCGATGATGGCGGCGCCGCGCTTGGCGACGGTGGGGATGTAGGAGCTCTCATACCAGGCGTGGTCGTTCACCAGGTCGTAGGCGCACTTGCCATCCACGGTGGCGTGGTAGAGGTCGGGGAACTGGGTGACGCTGTGGTTGCCCCAGATGGTCATCTGCTTGATGGCCGTGACGGGGGCGCCGGTCTTGGCGGCCAGCTGGGAGATGGCGCGGTTGTGGT
>CAIRAS010000368.1 GCA_903876615.1 uncultured Holophagaceae bacterium | reverse complement strand
GGTGCCGTCCGGCAGGCTGTAGTCCGCCACCACCACGTCGTAGCTGCCGCTGCGGAACAGCTCCGTGGCCCGCTGGCAGGTCTCGGACTCGTCGACCTCCAGCTCGTTGGCGCGCAGGAAGGCCGCCATGCCGTGCCGCACGGCCGGGTCGTCCTCGATGATCAGGATCTTGGGCTTAGGCAAGCGGCTCTCCGATCAGTTCCATGCGGCGGCGGGGAGCGGGCAGCTTCACGATGACCCGGGCCCCGGCTCCGGAGCGGTTCCTCAACTCGACGGTGCCGCCGTGTTCCTCCACCACGCGCTTGACGATGGAGAGGCCCAGCCCCGTGCCGCCTTTGCGGCGGGTGAAGAACGGCTCGAAGGCCCGGGTGATGCTCTCCGGCTCGAAGCCCGCGCCTTCATCCTCCACGGTGAAGGTCCACCAGTCATGGCCCTGGTCCCGGAGGTGGCGCCCCCGGATGGAGACGGTCCCGTGCTCGGGCGAGTGGTGCAGCGCGTTCTCGACGAGGTTGCGGAACACCTGGTGCATGCGCCGGGCGTTCACGGGCAGCACCAGCGCCTCATCCTCCAGGGCCAGGCGGACCGTGCTGTTCCGCGCGAGCCGGAGGGCCTCGCAAGAGCGCACCGCGTCGTCAAGCAGGTGGCGCACCCGGCAGGGCTCCGGGTTCAGGGTCCGGGGCTCGCCGTAGTCGCGGAGGTCGTTCATGAGGCCCTGAATGCGCTCGGCGCTCTCACGGAGCGCCACCAGGAAGGACTGGTAGCGCGGCTCCTCGCCAAAGGTGGCCTCGAGGGCATCCTGGTTGATGGAAATGCCATAGACCGGGTTCCGGATCTCGTGCACCACACCCCCGACCAGGGCCCGCAGCGACTCCTCGGCCCGCCGCCGCTCGGTGATGTCCGTGCACATGCCCGCCATGCGGGCGGGGCGACCATCGCCGCTCCAGGCCACGACCTTGCCGGCGTCGAACACCCACAGCCAGTCGCCGGACTGGGTGCGCATCCGGTATTCCGCCTGCACCCCCGGCAGCCGCCCCTCCAGGTGGGCGTTCAGGGCGGCCTCCATTTGCAGCCGGTCCTCGGGATGGATCATATCCAGGCCCGCCTTGAGGGTGGGTCCGATGGCCTCGGGCGGGTACCCCAGCATCCCGGACCAGCGAGGGCTGCGATAGACACTGCCTGTCTCCAGGTCCCAGTCCCAGAGGCCCTGCTGGGTGCCCTCCAGCGCGTAGTTGAGCCGTTCCTCGCTGGCTTGCAAGTCTGCCTGGGCCACCTTCAGGGCGGTGATGTCCCGGGAGATGCCGGCGATGCGGTGGATCCGACCCCACTTGTTCCGCACCGGGGTGAGGATCGTCTGGAAAGTCCGGGTCTGGCCCCCGACAGGATGCGCCTCCTCGAACTGCAGGGGTGTCCCTTCCTGAACGACCCGCTCGAAGTGCTTGATCAGCTGCTCGGCGCTGCCGTGGGAGAGGCACTCCGCCGGCGCCCGGCCCGCGAAGTCCGGATTCAGGAAGCTGCCCCCGGCGTGGAGGGGTGGGTTCACGGTCTCGAAGGTCATCTCCCCCTGCTCGGAGATCCCCACCACGTAGATCCAGTCGTAGAGGTTCTGGAAGAGCCCATCGAAGCGGTTGGCCGCCTCTTCGCCCCGGACGGGGCTTGGCGGGAGCTGAGCCTGGGTGCGGAGCGCGGTCAGCCGGGCCCGGGCGCGGCGGAGGGCACCCGGCACCTGGGCCGGACGAACACAGACCTCGTGGAAGCCTTCCCGCAGGAAGTCCTCGACCCGGGGGGAGTCCTCGGCGGGCAGGCGGACGAGCACCGGCAGCTGCGGATGCTGGGCCCGGAAGGTCTTCACCCGGCTAAGCCAGCGCTCCGTGGCCTTGGTGCGCCACAGCAGCAGCGCGTCCGCCGGACCGCAGACAAAGGACTCCAGCTCGGTCTCGTTCCAGCGCGTGATGTCGATGCAGGTGGGGCTGGGCTCCCCTTCGGCCACCAGGGCCCGCTCAATCTCCGCCCGGGCCGAAGGCGGTACCCCCACCGCCAGGAGGTGGAGGGAGAGAGGGGATGAAGTGCCGACGATACCCACAGTCTTGGCCTTGGAGTCGGGGCGATGATGGCAGCATCTGGCCCCGGCTGTCTGTGACCCGCACCCCACCGGATCGCGGCAGCCCCCTACCCAACTTAATTAGTCCAGAAATTTCCGGGCTTATCCGCTGGACCGGCCCACAGGGCAGGGACATGAAAAAAGCGCGGGGGCCGCAGCCCCCGCGCTTCGTCGGTTTGGATCGGTCTATTCCATTTCGGTGGCCAGGACCGGCTCCGGGGTGATGAGGTCCTCGGCCTCGCCCTTGCGATCCAGGGTGGCGTGGAACTTGTCCCAGTCCAGCTCGTTCTCCCAGCTGGCCATGACCACGGCCGCCAGGCAGTTGCCGATGTGGTTGGTGATGGCGCGGGCCTCGGACATGAACTTGTCGATGCCGAGGATGAGGGCCATGCCGGCCACGGGGATGCCGGGCACCACGGCCAGGG
>CAIRAS010000367.1 GCA_903876615.1 uncultured Holophagaceae bacterium | reverse complement strand
GGTGATCGTGGGGTCAGGGATGGAAGCCGTGCTGATGACCACGGGCGGGGTGCCCTGGGCGACGTCCGAGAAGCCGCCCAGGATGTGCTCGTGGCCGCCGCAGACGTCCTGGTCCTTGTCGTAGGTCAGCCCCACCAGGGCGCCCAGCTTGGTGGCCATCCAGACGATCTGCTGGGGGGCCAGCTGCAAGGCCAGCTGCTGGATGCCACCCTTGGTCAGGTGCTCGCACACCAGGGAGATGTCCAGGGCCACGAAGGTCTGGAGCATGAACTGATACATCATCTCCCGGACCTTTCGGCCGGTGCGCTGGATGAACAGGACGCAGCGGCCCACTCGAAGCGGGGGAATCGCGGCGGAACCGTAGTTCGACATTGGCACGACGTTCAGGTTGGTCTGGGTGATGGCCTGCTGGGTATTGCTCGGGCTGGCGCACCATTCGCTGCCGGCCGTCCCGATGAGGAGCCCCCACTGGTCGCTTATCATCCAGCGGATCATGTTGACGCTGCCTGAATTGAGCATGAAGCTCAGGGCATTTGCGTCGGTGACGGTGCCATCCTGGAGGGTGGGCGCCATGTTCAGATAGTCGCCAGTATTCGAACCGTCTACCTCATTGGGATAGTTCGCGCAGCCGGCCCAGACAAGCCGATCCTGGTGGAAGGTGCAACAGCTGGGGTAGCCGTTGACCGAACTCCATACCCCTAGCTGCCAGAAGGCAGTGGACGAAGCGAGAACGGGCGTGGGCGCCGTCAAGGTGACGGTGGGCGCCGAGCTATAGCCGGTTCCCGTCACGCTTACGGTGATGGAAGAAACAACCCCGTCGGTCAACAGGGCATAGACGACGGCCCCGCTGCCCCCGCCACCCGACAAGGTGACGCTGGGGGGAGTCACGCCGTAGCCGCCACCGCCATTGATGATAGAGATGCTGAAGACGCTGCCGCCGGACACGTTGGCCGTCGCCGTCGCCTGGGTCGGGATCTGGTCGGCGTAGGTGGCACCAATCGCCCAGGTGATCACGGTGGTGCTCACCACCGAAGCGATGGTTCCCCACAGCCAGAGGCCCCCGCACTTAATCCGGAGCATTCGGCCCACGTCGGTGGCCTGAAACCCCGTTCCCGTGTTCCCAGTGGTCACGTTGATGCCGACGATGGAGCTTGCCGTGACCGTCACGGTTCCGCTGGTCGCGGGCGGGGCTGAGATGCTGATCGTGGGAGCCGAGGTGTAGCCCGTGCCCGACGCGGTCACGGTGATGGCCGTGATGACCCCGTTCACCACGGTCGGGGTGGCCGCGGCCCCGGTGCCGGCGCCCCCGGAGAAACTGACCGTGGGCAGCGAAGTGCTGCTGTAGCCGGTGCCTCCGTTGGTGACGACGATGGTGTTCTGGACGCCACCCCCGGACTGGGTGCAGGTCGCCGTGGCCTGCACTCCGGAAGGGATCAGGGTCGTCGCGGTGACATTGGTCGGCAGGTAGGGGCCGTCCAGGAACTGGCATACCGACAACACCCAGTTCGTCGCCCCGTAACGCTGCAGCTCCATCGGGGGGTAGTTCGGGTGCGCGATGAACAGGACGTCCGCCGACTGGGTGACGCTCAGCAGCCAGGGGTCGGCCGCATTGATGTAGGGGGTCGGAATCTCGAAGATGGCGCCGGTCTGCGGATACCAGTAGGTGGTATTGGGCGGGGCGTTGCCGGTGGTCGGCGCGATGCAGTAGTAGGTGATGCCCCCTTGGGTGCAGAGGGAGCCGATGGTGTAGGCCGTCCCTGCGTTGTACGCGGCAACCCCGGACGTGAGCAGCTGGCCATCATTGGCGTAGAAGCGGATGTAACCGGCCCCCACCTCCAGGATGTAGGCCTGGGTGATGGAGAACTCGAAGGAGATGAGCCGGGGCGGGATCGCGGCGTTCTTGACCGGAGCGACGTAACGCGTCCCGGGCCGGCGCGTCAGGCCCCCCTGCTGGGTCGGCAGGAAGTTCTGGCAGATGGCCAAGCCGTTCTTGTATTTCGCCAGGTCGAAGCGGCCGTAGGCCAACGGGGACCACTCGCCCCCGTTGAAGTTGGACTGGACCCACGTCACCCGGGCCACGGCTCAGTTCCTCACGAGCCAGAAGCTATCGCTGGGGGGTTCCTGCGAGATCTTTTCGAAGGAGTCGAACTGCTCGGCGTCCTCCACCGCTTCCTGGTAGTGCCGCTCCAGGGAGGCCTTCTTGCTGGTGGAGTTGGTCAGCGGCTCACAAATGTCGATGGCGATGGCATCCGAAAGCAGATCGTAGAAAACGCTGTCCCACTGAGTGCAATCCTGGATGTCGGCGATGTAGCGCAGGCTCAGGCTCACACCCGTAGCAGTTCCACCGGTGGACTGCTGGGCCGCCAGATTGCCGGCCAGCAGCCAGTTTCCATCGCTGTCGTCGCCACCGTTGTCATCGCAGTTCGAAAGAATTTTGCGGCCCTCGACCACCCAGTCCAGATTGTCCTTCCGGGGCAGGATCACCTTCAGGCAGTCGTTGGGCAAGGTGAACTGGTAGGCCTTGCCGAAGGCTGGAGCCGCGGCATCCGGCGCCAGCTGCACCCGCTTGATGGCGAAGTTCCATC
>CAIRAS010000366.1 GCA_903876615.1 uncultured Holophagaceae bacterium | reverse complement strand
TTGAGGATGGATCGGGCGTGGTTCAGGGACTTTTTGTAGTCCATGAGCATCTGGTCGAACATCTTGTCGCTGGGCGCAGCCTTCTTGCTTCCACGCTCCAGCAGGGAGATGGCAGCGGCGAGGCTGGCGGTAACTTCCAGCAGTAGCACCGTCAGAGCATCCTCCCGGTCCCGCAAGGCACAGTAGTCCTTGGCTCCCTGGTCCCGATCAGCGCGGAGCCGTTCAATCTCATCGGCGGCACGGTCGCCGGTGGTCGTTTCAGAAGCTCGGAGCAGTTCTGGAAGATCCAGCATGGGTTCTCCTTTTGGACAAGATCACGCGATCAACTCTTGGGCGCGTGGTCGGGGGGTATAGGTGATGGGGCACTGGAACGTGTCCCAGGAATTCGCCATCAGTTGGCCCTGGAGTGGGCCGCGCTTGGCGGCGTGGTGGTTGCGGGCAACATCGGTACTGTCCACGGAATAGAACGGGTAGGGCATCTTGCAGCACCGCATCCCCCGGAGCATGTGAATCTGGGGCCGGCTGTCCCAAACGGCGTCAAACGCCTCCTGAACCCGGCCATGCCAGGCGGGGCTACCCACCTCGGCATACTGGCCCGAACTGCCGAAGCAAACCCGGGGCCAGCCATCCACCAGATACTTGAGGTAGCCCAAGGATTCGTGGAGGTGCCATACCGGAGCCATCTTGTGGCGTGGAAACGGGCACTCCCTGGCCAGCATCCGGTTGTCAAACTCCGCGCCGTCGATCACATCCGGGATGACGCCCCAGGTGGTTGGGCATTCCAGCCACGGCTCATCCCAGGCGTAAAACCCTGCGGGATCCAGCGTCCCACCCTGCCGCCAGATTGAAAACGCCCCGTTGTCCAGCATGACGCTCTGCCCGATCTCATGGCATCGCTTCACCTGTTCGGGGTGGGCATACGACACGCAGAACGATTTCCCGGCCAGGGATTCCAGGACCGACAGCGGCGTTATCGGGGTGCCGTGGTAATGGAGGGTCAACCGCGCCTCCGCATGGGGATACGCTGGAGGCCGAAGGCCCAGAGGCTGGATCCAACCGTCTTGGCCGCGAACTGGGCGAGGCAGATCAGGGGGAGCCACGCATGGAAGGCCAACGCCGGGAAAATTAGGCTGTCCACCGCAGCTGCTACCGTGTTCGACCGGATGGACCGGGAGAGCCAGGTGCCACGGGTCCAGGTGAACATGCCCCACTCGACCCACTCGGAGATCACGAAACTGATGACGCTGGCCGTGGCGATGAACTTGGTGCTGGGATCGATCAGGTAGGCCGTTGCCCCGGCGGCGGGGATCAGAATAGCCATGCCCCAGCGGGGCAGCACCACGTTGAGCCAGTCCCTGATGCTCAGGTCGAGGCCAACCAGGGTGAACGCGATGTAAGGGGTGCTGGCCGGGCCGTAGTGGTGGGCCAGGAGGTTCGCGCTGCACAGGGCGGCCATGTAGATCAGGATTGCGATGGGGACCACAGGGGCTCCTGGACAGGTGCTATTTCTGGGGGATGCCCAGGAGATCGCGGCGGTCGCGCTCCAGGCGGCTGAGATCGCCGTGGCCG
>CAIRAS010000365.1 GCA_903876615.1 uncultured Holophagaceae bacterium | reverse complement strand
GCTGACCGCCTGGGCCACGGGCCCCGTCACTCTGATCCTCACCACGGTGGTGTGGACCTTCGGCGAGATGATCCTGCTGCCCGCCATGAGCGACGCCGTGGCCACCCTCGCCCCGCCGGACCGCCGGGGTGAGTACATGGGGCTGCTGTCGCTCTGTTTCTCTGCGGCCGTGGCCCTGGGGCCCTGGCTCGGGGTCCTCGCCTACGCCCACACCGGACCCCGAGCGGTGTGGCTCAGCTGCTTCGCCATCGCTGGGCTGTCCGGCCTGCTGCTGGCCCGGTTCCGCGCCCCGGAAGCGGGGCAGGTCCGCAATGAAGGGCTGGCAACGGATTGATAGCCATTCGGAATGATCAGAAAGCAGATCGGTCTGAGTGGCATCCATGGGGAGAAGCCCTATCCTTCAAGGCATCCGAGCAAAGACTGTAAATCGGGTCTGCCCCTGGAGCCTGCCATGAAGCTGCGCCCCCTCCTACTCGCCCTCCTGGTCCTCCCCGGCAGCCAGGGCTGCAAGCCCATGCTCTATCCCGTGGCCCGGGCCTTCGGAGGGCCCGCCGAAGGCGAGCTCAAACTGCGCCGGGTGGCCTTCGACCGACTGAAGGCGGCCCGCAGCACTGCCAAGATCCTGGTCTACCCGGCCTTCCGGCCCGCGCATCCCGCGCGGGAAACCTACCCGGGCACCGCCGAGCTGGCCGTGGAGCTGCTGCGCGGCTACGGCTGGGCGGGCTGCGTAGCCGCCCAGGACCCGCCCCCGATCCCGGCCACGCCCCTCGGCGGCAACCAGCTGCGCTATGTGCAGAGCCGGGCCCGGAACTACTCAGACTGGGCGAAGACCGCCAAGCCCGAGGCGGACTTCCTGGTGATCCTCGAGGCTCTGAAGACAGCCACCGGGGAGATCGTCGGGGTCCACTGCTACGTGCTGGAGGCCTCGGGCCAGGTGGCCTATGCCCGGCAGTTCAACAGCCACCAGTTCGGCGCCCCGAGCATCGACCTCCCGGCGAATGCCGTGGCCTTCGCCTTGCGAGAGCTGTCCTGGGACGTCCAGAGACCCGCAGATCAGGTCCACCCGCCCTACGGCGTGGGTTAGAGCTGGGCTCAGAGGGTCTTGTGGGGCAGGCTCTCCAGCCGTCCCGCGGGGGAGATCAGCATGTAGTTGAGCTTCCGCTGCAACTCGCGGATGGTGTTCGAGCCGCCGTAGGTGAGGCCAGAGCGGAGGCCGCCGATGATGTCGTTGATGATCTCGTCCTCGTCCACGCGGTAGGGCACCTTGGTGGCCACCCCCTCGGCGGTCTTCCAGCCCGTGAGACCGCCCAGGTGGTCGTCGGCGACTTCCTGGCTGGCCATGCCCCGGTAGACCTTGTGGGTGGGCGTGCCCACGGCGTCGCAGAGGGGCTCGCCGGGGGTGGGCCGGGTGCCCGCCAGCATGCCGCCGATCATCACGAAGTCCGCGCCGAAGGCCAGGGCCTTCACGATGTCGCCGGGGGTGCGAACGCCGCCGTCCGCCACGATGGAGCGGTCCGCCCGGGCGCACTCCTGGATGGCCGTAAGCTGGGGCACGCCGAAGCCGGTCTTGATGCGCGTGGTGCAGACGCTGCCGGGGCCGATGCCCACCTTGATGATGTCGGCCTTCACACCGGCCAAGTAGTCCGCTCCCGCGTAGGTGGCGACGTTGCCAGCCATGATGCACTCATTGGGCAGCACCTGGCGCATGCGCTTGATCATCTTGCCGACGTACTTGGCGTGGCCGTGGGCCACATCCACGCAGAAGTACTGGGCACCCGCGTCCCGGAGGGCCTCGACCCGCTCCATCTCGGACTCGGAGGTGCCCACAGAGACAAAGGTGGCGTGGTGGCAGCGCCGGAACATCTCGAGGTTCTCCTCCACGGTGAGGAAGCGGTGGAGCACCCCGATGCCGCCGCGCTCACCGATGAAGTCCGCCATGGCGTCCTCGGTGACGGTGTCCATGTTCGAGGTCATGATGGGCAGCTTCAGCGTCAGCTTGCCGCTCTTGTCGGTCATGGTGATGTCCACGATGCGCCGAGACTCGTGGTGGTTGTAGGCGGGAATCAGCAGGACGTCGTCAAAGGTGATGGCGGTTTCGACCATGGGGGCACCTAACTTGAAAGCGGGATGGGAAGGGGTGGCGTCAAAAAGTGATGGTATCGCCCAGGGACAGCAGGCCGCCCTGCAGGATCTCGGCCCGCAGGCCTCCGCGGTGCGTGAGGCCCGGCAGAATTCCCTGCTTGCCCGTCAGTTCCGTCAGGTATTGGCAAGGTTCGCACAGCTCGGTGCCACGGAACCGAGCGGAGCCCGCCTCAAACTCTCGGCCCACCAGGTGGTTCAGGGGCACGCCCCGGGTGACCACGTTGCGCCGGGTCTCGCCGGAGGTAACCTGGATGCCCAGCTCAGCGGCCAGAGCCTCGATGGCTTCGGCCTCGATGAAGGTGATCTGTCGGCCGGACTTGGGCTTGTCCGAAAACTTGCCGGACTGGGTGGCGTAGCGGTCCCCGTCGATGCCGGAGCCGGCGGTCAAGGACACCTCCACCCGGGACTGCATGGGCGCCCCAGCCGCCGTCGCGATGTGGATGGACTCGATGCGGCCTTCGGCCATGGCTACCTCCACCTCAGATGATCCGACATTCCAGGTCCTGAAGGCTTCGAAATCCGTCCCGGCGAGGCCTCAGGCCGGTAAGGGCCCCTCGAGCCGGGCCCGCATTGGCCCGCGGAGGGCGTTGCACACCACCAGGGCCTCGGCCTCCTGCAGGTCCCAGAGGGTGAGCACCGCCTCCCGAGCGGCCCAGGCCGGGTCCGCCAGCAGCAGGCCCCGCTGGATCCCGGGCAGGGCGCCCCGGGACAGGGGGGGCGTGAGCCAGCGCCCACCGCGCTTCAGGAACAGGCTGGTCCGGGCCCCCTCCACCAGCTCGCCTGCGGCGTTCAGGAAGAGCAGGTCGAACCAGCCCCGCGCCCTGGCCTCAGCCAGGCCTGCGTCGTAGCGGGGCCGCCAGGTGGTCTTGTGGCGGGCCAGGAGGAGGTCAGTCTCGAGGGGTTCCGGGGCCACGCCCACGGGCGCCACCGAGCCAGCGCCTCCCCAGGGCGGCTCCAGGGGCCGGACGGCCACGGTGGCGCGGCCGTCCTTGGCCAGGGTCAGACGCAGCATCCCCGGGATCCCGAGCGGCAGCAGAGCGGCCTCCCGAAGCAGCTCCGCGCGCAGGCCTGCGGGGTCGCAGGCAAACCCCAGGGCTCCGGCACTCCCGGTCAGTCGGGCCAGGTGCAGATCCAGGTATGGGATGCCTCCGCTCGGGTCCCGCAGCATGGTCTCCAGGAGGGAGAAGCCCGGGTCCAGCCCTGTGAGGAAGGCCGCCTTGAGGGCCACCTCTTCATACTCGGCGGCCGCCTGGCTGCCCAGCACGATGCCCGCCCCCACCCCCAGGTGCCCGGCCCGCAACCCGGAGCGGACCTCCAGGTCCAGGGTGCGGATGGCCACGGACACGCAGAAGGGACCGAGGGGAGCTGGGCCGGGCGCATCCACCCAACCCAGGGCCCCGCAATAGAGTCCCCGGGGGGCGTGCTCCAGGGAGGCGATCAATTCCATGGTGCGGTGCTTGGGCGCCCCAGTCACGGACCCGCAGGGAAAGAGGGCCCGCAGGAACTCCGGGAACCGCAGGTCCGCCCGGGGGCGCGCCTCGACGGTGGACGTGAGCTGGGTGAGGGTGGGGTAGGACTCCTCCGTGCACAGCGCCGGCACCTTCACGGAGCCGACCTCCGCCACTCGGCCGAGGTCGTTGCGGAGGAGGTCCACGATCATGACGTTCTCGGCCCGGGTCTTGCGGTCCGAGGCCATGGCGGGTGCCTCCAGGGTCGCGGCCCCCCGGGGAGCGGTGCCCTTCATGGGCTGGGCCCACAGGCGCCGGGCCTCCCCCTCGCCGTCGTGGCGCACGAAGAGCTCCGGCGACAGGGACAGCACATGACGGCCCTCCCCCAGGGATAGCAAGGCTCCGTAGCGGACCGGCTGGCGGGTCCGCAGCCGACGGTAGAGGGCCAGGGGGTCCCCGTAGACCTGGAAGTCCAGGCGCAGGGTGTAGTTCACCTGGTAGGTGTCCCCCGCCCGGAGCCGCTCCTGGATCTGCGCGAAGTCTAGGTCGAAGCGCGCCCGGTCCACCCGGGACCCCAGGCCTGCGGCGCCGGCGGGGCCGGGGTCCGCCTGTCCTTCCGCCGCCGCCAGCCAGGCCTCCACGCCCTCCCGGGTCAGCCGCTGGAGGGACCGGAACAGCAGCACCTGCAGGGCCGGGATCCGACCTCCCAGCTCCTCAGGGGTCCAGCGGCCGTGGCCAGCCCCCAGCATCCGGGCCCCCCACTCGTAGTCCGCCAGGAGCACCGCATGGAGCCCCGCCCGCTGGTCAGCTTCCACCCGCTCCCAGACTGCCTCCAGGTCAGCCGGGTCCTCGCAGCGGTGGGTTCCGGCGTGGTCCCTGTAGAGGCGGCTCGTGGGCGAACCCTCCCTCGCCTCGCAGTCATCGAGCAGGGCATAGATCTCGGCTGAGGGGACTCGGGCCATGGCGCTCCAGCCCTGAAGCCTAGCTCAGGACAGCCTCCAGCTGGTCCACGGCCCAGTCGATCTGCTCCTGGGTGATCACCAGGGGCGGGGCCAGGCGGATGGTGTCCACGTGGGTGTCCTTGCAGAGCATCCCGCGGTCCTTGAGGGCGTAGCAGTACTTGCGGGCGCCCCCGGCCTCGGGGTGCAGCTGGACGCCAGCCCAGAGGCCGATGCAGCGGACCTCCTGCACTTTGTCCGTCTTCATGCTCCGGAGCCGCTGCTCCAGGTGCAGCCCGAGCTCCGCGGCCCGCTCCACCAGCTGCTCGTCCACCAGCACGTCCAGGGCGGCGCTGGCCACGGCGCAGGCCAGGGGATTCCCGCCGTAGGTCGAGCCATGGATGCCCGGCGTGAACACGTCCATCACCGCATCATTGGCCAGGAAGGCGCTGACCGGGTAGTAGCCGCCACTGAGGGCCTTGCCGATGGTGATGCCGTCCGGGCGGATGCCCTCGTGCTCGAAGGCGAACAGCTTGCCCGTGCGGCCCAGGCCGGACTGGATCTCGTCCAGCACCAGGAGCGTGTTGCTCTGATCGGCCAGCGCGCGCAGGCCCTGCAGGAAGCCCTTGGGCGGAATCACCACGCCACCCTCGCCCTGGATGGGCTCCATGAAGATGGCGCAGGTGTTCGGCGTGATGGCCCGGCGCACCGCCTCCAGGTCCCCGTAGGGCACGATCACGAAGCCCGGCGTGAAGGGGCCGAAGCGGCTGGTGCTGTCGGGATCCGTGCTGAAGCCGACGATGGTGGTGGTGCGGCCGTGGAAGTTGCCCTCGGCCACGATGATCTCGGCCCGGCCGTATTCGATGCCCTTCTTGTCGTAGCCCCACTTGCGCATGGCCTTGAGAGCGGTCTCCACGGCCTCGGCCCCGCTGTTCATGAGCAGGGCCTTCTCGAAGCCCGTGAGCCGGCAGAGCTTCTCCAGCAGGGGCGGGAACTGGTCGTTGCGGAAGGCCCGGCTGGTCAGGGCCAGGGTCTTGATCTGGGCGATCATGGCCGCGCCGATCCTGGGGTGGTTGTGGCCCTGGTTCACGGCGGAGTAGGCGGCCAGGAAGTCCATGTAGCGCTTCCCGTCCACGTCCGTGAGAAACACACCCTCGCCCTTGGTGCAGACCACGTCCAGAGGGTGGTAGTTGTGGGCGCCGTATTGTGTCTCCCGGGCGATGAGATCCGCGGCCTTGCTCGTGGGGGTGGACATGACTGGGCTCCTGGGGGATCCGGGGTCCGAAGGGGGGACGGGGGTCGGAAGCCAGTCTAGGGATGGATCGGTGCCGACTGAGCGAAGGGTGGAGAATAAAATCATTTTCTTTACAGATTGATAATTCCAAATCGCCACTGGCGGGAAACCTTCCGGGGTGGCACATTGATGCACCCCTCTGAGGCAGTGCCACCATGTTTCCTTCCCTGATTCTCCGGAAGCTCTACACCCACGGCTCCCTGCGCAACGCCGATGACGGCGTGGCCATCAGCCTGAAGAACCGTCTCAGCGACGTGATCCTCACCCGCGTGGTGGGGGTCCGCATCGGCCCCCTGGAGCTGCGGGCCGAAGACCTGGAGCTGGACCTCGGCGAAGGCGACTGGCGGTCGGCCTCGGAGGTCTCTCCGGAGCGGCCGGAGCCCTTCCCTCTGAAGCAGGTGGCCCACCTCCGGGCCCCGGGCCGGAGCATCACCGAGGGCATGCACGCCATCGAGGTCGCCATCGAGGTCAAGGGCCTGGGCGCACTCCGCTTCAAGGTCGAGGACCACACCTCCAGCACCCTGAGCGACCAGGTCTCGGTCCCCTGCGCCAAGGAGGACAACTACACGGTCGCCATCGTCGCGGCCCGCCGGGCCTTCGTGGAGGCGGCCACCGGCGCGAGGCTGAAACACACCAGCCAGCACTCGTTCGATCCCGAGGTGACCAAGGGCAACATCGAGAACTTCACGGGCGTGGTGCAGGTGCCCCTGGGCTTCGCGGGTCCCCTGCACGTCAAGGGCGAGCACGCCAAGGGCGACTTCCTGATCCCCATGGCCACCACGGAGGGCACCCTGGTGGCCTCCTACAACCGGGGCATGAAGGTCCTCAACCTCTCCGGCGGCGTCACCTGCACGGTGCAGGCGGACCACATGCAGCGGGCCCCGGTGTTCATCTTCGAGAGCGCCCGGGAGGCCCTGGCTTTCCGGCGCTGGGTGGACGAGCACATGGACGACCTGCGCCGGGAGGCGGAGACCACCACCCGCAGCGGCAAGCTGATGTACATCGACACCTACCTGGCCAGCAAGTTCGCCTACCTCCGCTTCAACTTCATCACCGGGGATGCGGCAGGCCAGAACATGGTCGGCCGGGCCACCTTCGCCGCCTGCAGCTGGATCCTGGAGCACAACAAGACCATCAAGCGCTTCTACCTCGAGTCCAACCTGGCCACGGACAAGAAGGCCTCCCAGATCAACCTCATGCGCACCCGGGGCAAGCGCGTCACCGCCG
>CAIRAS010000364.1 GCA_903876615.1 uncultured Holophagaceae bacterium | reverse complement strand
TCGTCCATGACCAGGAGGATGAGGGGCAGGCCGCGGCCGAAGTGCGGGGCCATGTCCGAGTCGCCGGGCAGGGGCGAGAGGTGGCTGGCGTCGAAGCCCTTGCCCTCGTCGCTGATCTCCAGCTCGAAGCGCTCGGTATCCAGGGCCAGCCGCACCTCGATGAGCCGGCTCGCGTAGACCGGGTCCGCCAGGCGATCCGCGCGCAACTTGAGGTAGGGGTCCTCGTCCATGATGAGGTCACCCTTCATGCGGGATTCCAGCTCCAGGTTGCCGTGGTCGAGGGCGTTCACCAGCGCCTCGTGGACGGCCATGGCGATGACGTCTGCGTTGTTGGCGGAGGCGAAGCCCATGGGCACCAGCCGGTCCGTGAGGTGGCGCACGAGGCTGGAGACTTCCACCTCGTCCGAGCGGAACAGGAAGTGCCGCCGCTCGTTCACCAGCCCGCGCAGGCCCGAGTCGGCCATGCGGATGTCCCGGTGCAGGTCCACCAGGTGGAACACGCTCTGCACCATGTCCCGCAGGGCGATGGGCTTCATGAAGAGGTTCGCGGCGCCCATGCGCATGGCGCGGATGGCGTAGTCCACCGAAGCCTGCCCGGTCATCAGCACCACGGGCAGGTGCGGCTGCGTGGCCTTGACCTTGTCGATGACCTCGAAGCCGTCGATGCCCTCCATGTTGATGTCGCTGATGACCAGGTCGAACTCCGGGGCCGAGGGGTTCTGCAGCAGCTCCAGGGCCTGGGCCGCATCCGGGTAGGAGTGCACCTCCATGCCGAAGTGGGACAGGGCCGCCTGCACCATGTCCAGGACCGCCGGGTCATCGTCGATCAGCAGGACTTGCGGCGCGCGTCGGATCATGGGGGCTCCGTTGGGGTGATTCTATCCAGCGGGGGGCAGCTGCGGTGCGATGAGGTTCCAGGTGTGCTCCAGGGCTCCGGTGAGCGCCGCCGGGAGCGGTACTGGAGTGCCGGGCCTCAGGGTGGCCGCCGCCAGGGCGGCGAGGAGCCGCACCGCCAGCCGATCCGCCGCCACCACTTCCACGCGACCCGCGGCCACCAGGGGCGGCACCAGGTCCTCGAAGTTTGCGAAACCGGGTCCGAGCAGGGTCGGCACCCCGGCCTGGACCGGCTCCAGGGGGTTGTGGCCGCCCGTTGCAGCCCAGCCCCCGGCCACCAGGGCCACGGTGCCCTCGGCGTAGGCGGCGGGCAGCTCCCCCAGGGTGTCGAGCAGCAGCACGTCCACGTCGCGCCAGACCCGGGCCTCGTCCCAGGGCGCGGAAGCCCGGTGGAAGGCCAGGTGCCGGGCGGCGAAGGCTTCCGCCACCGCCTCGAAGCGCCGGGGCTGCCGGGGCGCGAGGATCAGCCGGAGGCCTGGTACCTGGGCGCGGGCCACGGACCAGGCCGCCAGGATGAGGTCTTCTTCACCGGCCACGGTGTTGCCCGCCACCAGCACCGGCGCCTCTGCCCAGCCCGCGCGGAGCCGGTGCCAGCCGCTGTGCAGGGGCCGCGGGGGCGGCAGGTCGGCTTTCAGGTTGCCGCCCAGGGCCACGGCGGGCGCCCCCAGCCTGTGAAAGGCATCGGCGCTGGCCTCGTCCCGGGCGGCCACCAGCGTGAGCCGGGCTGCGGCGCGGCGGAGCCAGGGGCCGCCGCGTCCGAGGGAACGTTCGGTGAGGCGGCCGTTCACCACCAGGCGCGGGATGCCCCGGACCGCCAGGGCCTCCAGCAGCCCCGGCCAGAGCTCGGTTTCCAGCGCGATGAAGGCCCCGGGTGGGCGCTGCAGGAAGGACTCCAGCCCGGCGGCATCATCCAGGGGGAAGGCGCCGCCGCTGACGCGCCCAGTGCCAGCGTCCCAGCCTGGGAGGCGCCGGGTTAGCAGCTCCAGGCCCGCGGGCGTGCCGGTGCTCAGGTGCACCCGGTGCCCCGCGTCGCGCAGGCGGCCCACCAGCCCATCCGCCAGCAGTAGCTCGCCCACACTCACCGCGTGCAACCACACCCAGCGCCCCGCAGGCAGCTCCGGCGCCTCGGCCCCCAGCCGCTGCCGCCAGGCCGCCGGCAGACCCCGGGCGCAGGCCCGGGCCGCGGCACCGGCCAGGGACACGGCCAGGCGGTAGCTGAGGTCGAGGGTGTCCACC
>CAIRAS010000363.1 GCA_903876615.1 uncultured Holophagaceae bacterium | reverse complement strand
CCCTGGGGGCCCGTGGGACCCGCCACGCTGGAGGGCACCCACGAGGCACCGTTGAACACCAGGGCCTGGCCGCTGGTGGGGGCATGGGTGGTGAGGTCCAGGGGGGTGCCCTGCAGCTTCAGGACCAGCAGCTGGTTCTGGGTGCCCGTGACGTCCCCGCTGAAGGGGCCGGTAACGGCCCAGGCGGCGTTGGCCTGGAAGGCCGGCATGATGGAGACATCCGGTGTCATCGCCTGACCCGACAGCACAGCGTGGAGCTTCAGGCCCGCCTTGCCCAGCAGCGCGGTCGGGATGGGCGGCATCCCCGAGCCGCCCAGGCCGACGGCATAGAGGCCATCGGTGACTGTCAGGGTCAGGGTGCCGGAGTTCCAGAGCTCCACCCCGGTGCCATCCAGGATGCTGAACACAAACTGCCGCGCCCCATTGACCACCGTCGACCCCTCCACCAGGCGGCCCTGGTAGGTCATCGTTGGCGCCGGCGCTGGGTCGGCGGTCACCATGGCCGGGACCTCCTGGGCGGGCAGCATGGGGCTGCCCCAGGCGATGAGGGTGGCGATGGTGGGGGTCAGGAAGGCAGGACGCATGGTGTTCACCCGGAGCAAGGGCGCATGGGCTCCATGGCTGGACCCTCGCTTGGATAAAGTCCCATCGCGCCGAGCGGGCGGCCAATGAAAGCCGCTAACACTTTCTGACAACTCCTGACAATTCCTGACATTGCACCCGGTAGCCCCTACTGCGGCAGCCGGGCGAGGATGGCGGCGACCTGGGCCTTGAGGGTAGCGAGCTCGGCCTTGGTGGCCTGATTATCGGCCTTCAGCGTGTCCACTTCCGAGTGCAGCTGGTCGTTTTCGGCCTTGAGCTCCTTGGCGGCGTTGATGAGGGGCATGACCAAGTCGGAGTAGGTGAGGGCGTAGTGGTCCTCGGGCCTGGAGGGCACCTGCAGCCCGTGGAATACCGTGCCGAGGGACTGGGCCGCGGCTTCCACTTCCTGGGCGATGAGCCCTTCGTGGGTGACCGTTGGCTGGGTGATGAAGGTGTAGGTGACCGGGCGCAGCTTCTGGATGAAGGCCAGGCCCAGTTGGGAGTCCACGATATCCTGCTTGAGGCGCCGATCGGAGGTGTTCGTCCAGGCGACCTGACCCTGGATGACAGTCACGCTGCTGTTGCCGATTCGGACCTTATTGCTGCCCAGGCCCGTGGCTCCCTGGCCGATGACGATCTCGTTGGTGATGGGTGTCCCGGCCGTTCCCGCAGCCGAAGCTGCAGCGTCGGCGCCAAGGTAGAGGTTGTTGTCTCCATACTGCAGGGGGGTGCCATTGTGGCCGGCGTTGGTTCCGATGAAGGTGTTGGAGGTACCCGTGAGCAGGTCCAGGCCCGCATTGCCCCCCAGGGCGGTGTTGCTCCCGGAGGGGGACGTGAGGTAATCCAGCGCCATGGCACCCACTGCCGTATTCAAGTCGCCGCTGCTGTTGTTGAGTGCCTTCCAGCCGACCGCCGTGCTGTAGCTGGTGAGCGCGCTGTTTTTATTGAGCGCCTGGTAGCCGAAGGCCGAGTTCCCGCCGGAGGTGTTGGTCACCGGGAGGGCCCCGGTCCCGGCGAGGGTGTTGGAGCTGGCATCAGAGGGGAGGCCGCTGGCCGTCGCCCAGGCCGGCGCCCCGCTGACCATGGTGAGCACTTGCCCGTCGCTGCCGCCGGCGGTCAGCCCCGTGCCGCCGTTGGCCACGCCCACGGTGCCGAGGCTGATGGTGTTGGTGCTGCGCGAGAGCGGCGTGCTGAAGGTGAGGACGCTTTCCTTCCCGTTGAAGGTGCTCCAGTCCGTGGCGCTGAGGGCGCCCCGGTTCGCCGCCGACGCTGTGGGCACGTTGAGCGTGATCACCGGCGTGCTGGTCGCGGTGGCCACCGAGGAGCTCAGGTCCGACCCGCTGGTGCTGGTGAGCGTCAGGGCCGCCACGCTGGTGACCGAACCTGCGCCTGCGCCGCTGGAGACCGAGGACAGCTGGCCGTTGGAATCGATCACCACGGTCTGGGGGCTGGAGCCTCCCAGCGTGGCGCCGCGAATGCCCTTGATGTAGGTCTTTGTGGTCGAGGTGCCGCCGATCAGGGTCGTGTTGCTGCCCATCCCTGTGGCGTTGGCACCGATGACGATCTCGTTGGTGATGGGCGTGCCCGAGACCCCAGCGGCGGAGGCACCGCTCTTCGAGCCGAGGTAGATGGTGTCCGTACCATACGCGAGGGAGGTCCCAGACCCAGCAAAACCGGCCTGGTATCCTACCGCCGTGTTGGTGCTGCCGGTGGTCAGGGCGGAAAGAGCCAAGTAACCCGTAGCGGTGTTGTACTGGCCGGTGGTCAGGCCGGAGAGGGCGGACGACGCAAGGGCAGTATTGCCGCTGGTGGCCGCGGCGGTACCGGCAAGGCTCTGGAGCGCATAGGCCCCCACGGCCGTGTTGACTTCTCCGATGGTGTTGCCATAGAGGGCGTTTTCGCCCACAGCCGTGTTGTTCACCCCCACCGTGGTGCTGAACAGGCTGGAGGATCCGACGGCGACGTTATAAGCCCCATAGGTGGAAGTCGGGGGGGGAAGGGAACCAAGGGCACTGCTGCCAGCCTTGACGTTGTTGTGTAGATCGGAAGTGACGCCACCCGACACGGGTGTGGCCCAGGTGCCATCCGCGCGGAGGAAGTTCGTGCTTCCGCCGCCGCTTTGTGGAACCACACCGGCTGCGGCCGCACCAAAGGTGGCGACGCTGATGGTGTTGGTGCTGCGCGAGAGCGGCGTGCTGAAGGTGAGCGCATTCTCCTTGCCGTTAAAGGTCGTCCAGTCCCCGGAGCTCAGGGCCCCCCGGTTCGTCGCCGAGGCCGTGGGCACGTTGAGCGTGATGACGGGCGTGCTGGTCCCGGTGGCCACCGAGGAGCTCAGGTCCGACCCGCTGGTGCTGGTGAGCGTCAGGGCCGCCACGCTGGTGACCGATCCTGCGCCTGCGCCGCTGGCGGCCGTGCCCAACTGGCCCGTGGTGGTGTCGATCACCACGGTCTGGGTGGTGCCCAGGCCTGAGGCGCCGGCGACGCCGGCGATGTAGGCCTTGGTGTGGGCAGTCTGGCTGCCACCGGTGGTGACCGTGCCGAGGCGGATCGTGTTGGCGTCCCCCAGCACCCCGTCGTGGCCGAGGATGATGTTGTTGCCCGTGGCAACCAGGTTCTGGCCGGCGTACTGGCCCAGGAGGATGTTCTTGCCCCCCGTGGTCAGCTGCTGCCCCGCGTAGTAGCCCACCGCCGTGTTGCTGGCGGCGCTGGTGGCCGCTGGCAGGGCGGCGCTGCCGACGGCCACGTTGAAGGAGCCGGTGGCGCTGTTGCCCCCGAGGGTGTAGTCCCCCAGGGCGGCGTTGTAGGCGCCGGTGTGGGTGGTTGCGGCGTTGGCGCCGACGATGGTGCTGCCGGTGCCGGCGGCCCGGCCCGCGCTGAAGCCGATCAGGGTGGTGTTGCTGGCGGCGGTGGAGACCTCGCCAGCGGCGTTGCCCAGCGCCGTATTGTAGTTCCCGGTGGTTTTGGCCCCCAGGGCGGTCGAGCCGATCGCGGTGTTATTGGTCCCGGTGCTCAGGCTGCCGAGGGCGCTGCCGCCGCCCTTGGTGTTGCCGCTCGCGTCGGAGGTCATGGTGGCCGCGGCCTGCCAGGCCGGGGCGCTGCCCACCATCGTGAGCACCTGGCCGCTGCTGCCCCCGCTATTCAGCCCCGTGCCGCCACTGGTGACCGCCAGCGTCGCTGACAGCCCGGCGGCCGTCGCCGCACTCGTTGCCGTCGCCGCGTTGCCTGTGATGCTGCCTACGATCGGGCTGCTGAAGGTCTTCGTGCCGGCGATGGTTTCCGAGGAGGTAAGGTCCACGAAGTTCCGAGTGGTTGAACCCGTGCCGCCGCTGCCGACGGCCAGCGTGGCCGACAGCCCGGCGGCGGTGGTGGCACTGCCTGCCGTGGTGGCACTCGTCGCGGTGGTCGCATTGCCCGAGAGGGCGCCCACGAAGGTGGGGGCCGTCACATTGCCGGTAAAGGTCGGCGCGGAGTCCAAGGAGGCCTTCAGGCCCAGCGCCGTGACCGTGGCACTGGACACGGGCTTGCTGGCATCCGTCGTGTTATCCACATTGCCCAGGCCCACATCGGCCTTGGCGAGGGTGGGCAGCTGCGCATGGGGCAGCGTCCCGGTGGTGAGGTCGCTGGCGGACACGGTGACGTTGGCGCTGAGGGCATGGCCGTTGACGGTGGTGCTGGTGGGCACTTTCGCCGCCAGGTCCGTGCTCAGGCCGGTGATCTGGGCTTGGGTCAGCGTCAGGGCCGTCGGGTCCAGGCCCACGGTGGGCGCTGCGGCCGTGCCGCCGATGGTGATGGCCGAGCCGGCGGTCTTGGTGACGCTGGTGACCGTGCCAGAACCCCCTCCGCTACCGCCGCCCACCTGGGCCCAGGCCGCACCGTCGAACTGGTAGAGGCCTGCGGTGCCATCGGACTGATAGACCAACAAGCCCGCGGCGGGGGTGGCGATGGCGGCCCGCTGAGCGGCCGTCATGCGCGGTGGTAGGAAGCCCTTGCTGGTGCTGGCGAGGTCGACCAGGGCGCTGGCATCGGGCGTGCTGCTGCCGATGCCCAGGGAACCGGCGGTGTAGACCACGCTGGTGCCGCTCAGGGTGAGGGGGCTGACGCCGGCGGGCCCGGTGGCGCCGGTGTCGCCCTTGGAGCCCTGAGGGCCGACGGGTCCAGCGGAGCCGGTGGCACCCGTGAGGCCCTGGGGCCCGGTGGCACCGGCAGCACCCTGAGCACCGGCCGAGCCCTGCAGGCCCTGCGCGCCCTGGGGACCCACGATGCTCACGGAACCGCTCGGCCAGACGCTGCTGGTCTTGGGGCCAAAGACCATGTTGGTGGTGATGTTCACGTAGAAGTCGCCGTCCACGCCCACGCTGTTGCCGGGGTTCGTCGTGCCCGACAGCGCCGCCTTTCCTGCAATGAGGATCTGACCGGCGGTACCCGTGACCCCTTGGGGACCCGTGGCGCCCGCCACGCCCTGCGCCCCCTGCGGGCCCGTGGCGCCATTCACACCATTGGCCCCGGCCAGGCCCTGCGGACCCTGGGGGCCCTGGAGGCCCTGCTGGCCCTGGGGGCCCACGATGCTCACGGAGCCGCTCGGCCACCCGCTGCCGGTCTTGGGGCCAAAGATCATGTTCGTGGTGGTGTTCACATAGAAGTCGCCGTTCGCACCGACCCCTGCGGAGGGATCCACCGTGCCTGAGAGCGCAGCGTTGCCTGCGATGAGGACCTGGCCGTTGCTGCCACTCACACCCTGGGCGCCCTGGCTCCCTGCGGGGCCCTGAGCACCCGTCTGGCCTGCGAAGCCGGTGGCACCCGCCGCGCCCTGGGCGCCGGCGACCCCTGCGCCGCCCGCCGCTCCCGCGACACCCGGCACACCCGCCACACCCTGAAGGCCCTGAGGCCCCGTCGCACCGGCTGGGCCGGTGAGGCCGGTGAGGCCGGTGAGGCCGGTGAGGCCGATGGGGCCCTGGGCCCCTGTTGCCCCGGTGGCACCCGCAGGTCCAGGCGTTCCCGCCACGCTGGAGGGCACCCACTTGGTGCCATTGAACACCAGGGCTTGGCCGCTGGTGGGTGCGCTGGAGGTGAGGTCCAGGGGCATGCCCTGCAACTTCATGACCAGGATCTGGTTCTGGGTGCCGCCGAGATCGCCGCCGAAGGTGCCTGTCACCTCCCAGGCGCTGCGGGCCTGGAAGGCGGGCACGATGGCCACGTCCGGCGTCAGCGCCTGCCCCGCCAGGGTGACGTGGAGCTTGAGCCCGGCCTTGCCGAGGAGCGCCACGGGCAACGTGGGCATCCCAGTGCTGCCCAGCACCACGGAGTAGAGGCCTTCGGTCACCGTCAGAGTCAGCGGGCCTGAGCTCCACTGCTCGAGCCCCGCGCTGTCCAGGATGCCGAACACGAACTGCCGCGCCCCGTTGGCGGCCGCGCCACCTTCGAGCAGCCGGCCCTGGTAGGCCAGGGTGGGCGCTGGCGCCGCGTCCACGGCCGCGGCCACGGGCAGCTCCTGGGCCCGCAGCGGCGGCAGGGCGGTGCAGGCCACCAGGGCCGCGATGGTGGGAGTGAGGAAGGAGTGGCGCATGGTTCACCTGGGAGGGTTCGGATGGGGCGGTCGTTCGCGTGCGGCTCGGATTCGCTGCGCGAATCCGAGCGGAAAACTGCGGGTGGTGCCGTAGGGCCTTGCTTGTTTGCTTTGCCTTCTTCGCTTTTCTTCGTGTCTTCTCGGTGGATTAGTTGTTCTTGTTCTTTTCTTCGTGGTCTTCGTGGTGACCCGTCGTTACTTCGGCGGCTCGAACCCGTGCCGCACCTTCACGCTGGGATCCACGGTCCCCACCGCGTTCGTCGCGGGGACGCTCTCGCCCACCACGGCCGCGTGCGCGATGCCGGTGCCGGGCACCGTCTGCTGCACCCCCGAGGCCTGCACCAGAGCCGGGGTGATCACCGTGATGGGCGGCGGCGGCAGGATCGTCACCAGAGCGCTGGCCGTGTAGCGCACGTCGTTGTTCCACATGGCCAATACCTGGCACTGGCCCTGCGCGCTGGACGCCGTGAACAGGCCCGCCGAGTTGATGCTGCCGCCGGTGGCAGGCTGCACGGACCAGGTGACGCCCGTGCCCCAGGGGGTGTTGGCGGAGAACTGCAGGGTCTGACCCGGCGCCACCGAGGCCGCGCCTGGCGTGATCGCCAGCACCAGGTTGGCCGTGGCCACCTGATCGCCGGTGCTGCGGCTGCCGCCGCCGCAACCGAGCATGGCCAGCAGCAGCGCGCCCGTGGCGGCGAGTACAGGGAAGGAACGGCGGCAGCGGAGCATGGTCATCGCCCTAGAAGCGCCACAGCAGGCCGACGGTGGCCGTGCTCGCAGGCTGGTTCTCGTAGCCGTAGTGGCTGCTCAGCGCCCGGAACTCCACCTCGAGGTGCTCGCTTGCCTTGAAAGTCACGACCGGGCCGTAGCCCAGCCGCGTCCAGTGCGAAGTCCCCGACAGCGTCATGCTCCCGCCCAGCGTCGGCGTCACAGTGTTGGTGCTGGCCACGGACCAGCGGATCTCTGACACGGCCAGGCCCACACCCCAGCGCGAGCCCATGGGCAGGAGGAAGTCCGCGCCCAGGCCCAGGCTCGACACGCGGGTGCTCAGGGTCTGGGACAGTGGCGCCGCGGTGCTGGTGCGCGTTTCACTGGCGAACACCGTGTAGTCGAGCCGGGGCCTCAGGCGGAGGCCCTTCGGCAGGTTCCAGACCATGCTCACGCCCAGCGCCACGCTGGGGCCACCTGCCGCGAGGCGCAGTCCGCCGTTCGTGGGCGACACCAGCGCCAGCTGCGCGCCGTAGGACTCGACGATGCGGCGGTAGGAGGCCTTGGCAGTCGCAGCGGCCTTCGTGGGTGCTGCGGAGGTGGGCTGTGCGGAGGGCGCGAGGAGCGCGGCGGCTTGCGGCGGCGCCAGGGCAGGCACTGTGGGTGGGTGGCCCGCGGCAGGGGCCGGACTAGGGTTGGCGCCCGGGGCGGGGGGTGCGGGGCTGGTGGGGACGGCTGGGGTTGCGGACACGGTCGCGGCTGCGGGGGCAGGGGTGAGGTGCGGAGTGGCCACCGCCTTCGCCAGGCGGGGTCGGGCTGTCCTGGGCTTCGGTTGCTCCACAGGCAAGACCAGGGGCGCGGGTGCGGGCGCTAACGGGTCTGGCGCTGCGACCTTGGGGACCTCATGCGCCGCCGGGGTCTCGGGCGCCTTCCCGCCGCTACGTGAGGGGCAGCCCAGCGACAGCGCCAAGGCCGCTGCGATCGGAAGGCTTGTGAGGAGGAGGCTGGAGGGATGGCGCATGAATTCACCTGGGAGGCGGTTGGGCAGCGGACGGGAACTGGCACCCCAGATCTCCCGGTCCTAAAAATCGCACCCTAGCTGGGGCAGGACGATCACTACCGATGAACAATTCCTGACAATTCCTGACAATTCCTGACATCCGCCGCTAGGGCTGCAGCTGCAGCGGGGCCAGGAAGGAGTAGCCGATGCCGTGGCAGGCCTGGAGGGGCAGGGGGGCGGCGCCTTCCTGCTGGCGGACCTTCCCCCGCAGGCGGCTGATGTGGGCCTCCAGCCGCTGCATTGCCGGGGCATCCACGGGCTGCTGGAGGTTGTGCAGCAGGGCACTGCGCTGGACCACCTCGCCCGGGTTGAGGGCCAGCACCTGCAGGAGCCGCAGCTCGGTGGCCGAGAGCGACACCTGCTCTCCGGAGGGAAGGCGCAGGGTGGAGTGGGTGGCGTCGAGGCTGTAGGAGCCGGGCGCCGGTTCGGCCTGGAGGGGCTGGGTCAGGCGTCGGTGCAGGTTGCGAATAGCGAGGGCCAGCTCTCGGAGGTCCACGGGCTTCACGAAGTAGGCGTCCACGCCCTCCTTCAGGGCCGCCAGCCGGTCCTCCAGGGCTCCCCGTGCCGTGAGCATGATGAGCCCCAGAGGAGGCCCCTCCTTGGCGCGCAGGCGGCGGGCGATGGAGAGCCCGTCCTCACCGGGCAGGCCGATGTCCAGCACCACCACGGCCGGGTGGTGCTCAGCCAGGAGCAGGTCCAGGGCCCGACCCTCCGCTGCAGCGAGCACCTGGATTCCGAAGTGGATGAGGCCTGCCTGGAGGATCTCGCAGAGCTCGCGGTCATCCTCGCAGATGGCCAGGGGAATGCTCTCGAGGCTCGACAGGGGGCTGGGGCTCATGGGGTGCAGTCGGAAGGGGCGGCCGGGTCTCAGTCGCCGGAGGAGGGGCCCGGGCCATCTCTTGGGATGGGTGCAGGCGGCAGGTCCCCTGCAGGGCTTGTGGCGAATCTGGCACCGCCTCTGCCAGAGCGCCAAGGAAAGCGACCAACACTTCCTTACCAATCCTGACCAATCCTTACAGCTGGTCCTCGAGAAGCAGCAGCAGCGTGAAGGTCGAATCATTCCCCAGGCGACTCTCGACCGGGAGCGCGCCGCCGCAATGGGGCGAATGGAGGCCCCGGTGCCAGCTGTAGCGGTTCACGGAAGGCCTCGCCACTCCTGAGTCTCCAGGTCGAATGTCAGTATTTGTCAGGATCTGTCAGGAACTGTTTATCGGTATTCGTTGAGCAGTACTGGCTGGGTGGACAACCTCAAGAAATGGAGATCAAGAACGCCACCTTCGCCCCCTGCCTGTACAACGGTCTGCACCCACTCTCTCCCGCCCCCACTGCTGCCCTCGAGACTGAAGCCAAGGCGAGCTGTCGCCCCTGGCCTCATCTGGCGCCGCTGGGGTGATGGCCGTGATGTCGCACCGCGCGCTCCGCTTCCTGGCTTTCCCCGCCCTCCTGCTGTTGGCTCAGTTGGGCTGCTGGGACGGTGGACACGCCAGCAGCGGCGGGGTGGGCACAGCCAACCAGGTGCTGACCATCACGCCGGACGCGGCCACTTTGGTGGCAGGCCAGACCCTCCAGTTTTCGGCCAAGACACCCTGGGGCAACAGCGTGACCTGGTCTGTGCAGCCGGCCACGGGGGGGACCATCAATGCCGCGGGGCGGTTCACGGCTGGCGCAACCCCGGGTCAGTGCCTGGTGCTGGCCATGTGGAACGACGACGTGCGCTACGCAGCCAGCGCCCAGGTGACCATCCTGCCGCCTCCGACCATCACGGCCCCGGCCTATGTGACGGCCAACCAAACAGGCTACACCGCCTCGGTTCCGCCCCAGTCGGGCAGCACCTACGTCTGGACGATTACGGGTGGCACGATCACGGGCGGGCAGGGAACGAACAGCATCACCTACACGGCCGGGGCTACCAGCACCGTTACTGTGGCTTGCAGCGTCACCAACCAGGGGGGCACAACCTCCTCGAATAGCACCGCGAGCAGCACCGTCGTGTCCCCCCCGGCGGGCAGCATGCTCATCAGCAACCCGACCCCGCCCTTTGGCGCGACCAATATCAGTGTGACGCCGACCTTCACGGGAGGGACGGCTGTGGTGGGAACCTCTGCAGGCGCCTCGGATATCAGTCCCTCGGCCACTTCCGGGACCTCCCTTCCAGTCCAGGCCAGCGGCTTCAAGACCGCCGCAACCTACTACCTGACGGTGCGGGACGCGGCTGGAACGACGACGAGCGCCGCGGTGAGTGCCGCTCCCACCGTGGTGTCGATCGGCCCGATCACTCCCGCAGCTGCCACCAGGACCGCAAGCACGACCCAGGCCTACACCGCGACCGCCACGGGAGGTGCAACGAACAGCATGACCTGGAGCACCTCTGGTGGCGCCGGTTCCTGGTCCGGGTCCACCTGGACGGCTCCTGCCACGCCAGGCACCTACACGATCCTCGCGACCTCGGCGGACAACACCTCGGTCACGAGCCTGACCACCGTGACGGTCGTCGCGGCACCGACCACGCCGGTGATCACAACCCCGGCCAATGTGACCTCCTCGCAGGGGAGCTACACCGCTTCCGTCACGCCCCAGGCGGGCAGCACCTACGTCTGGACGATCACGGGCGGCACGATCACGGGCGGACAGGGCACGAACACCATCACCTACACTGCCGGGGCCTCCGGAACCCTGACGGTGACCTGCACGGTCACCAACCCGGCGGGGACCACCTCGTCGTACACCACCCCCGGCATCGCCATCGTCGCGGCTCCCGTGGCGACGAGCCTGACGGCGACCGCCGGGACGATCTCCACGGGCACCAGCACCACCCTCGTGCCGAGCTTCAGCGGCGGTACCGCTGCGATCACCTACAGCGGGACCAGCTCGGGCACCCTGACGACCTCGGCCACCTCCGGGACGGCCATCTCCACCGGGGCGCTGACGATAGGGACCTACACCTTCACGCTGACCGTCACGAATGCGGTCGGAACCACGGCCGCCACCACCTGCACCGTGACGGTCGTGGCGGCGCCGACCACGCCGGTGATCACGACCCCGGCCAATCTGACCTCCTCGCAGGGGAGCTACACCGCTTCCGTCACGCCCCAGGCGGGCAGCACCTACGTCTGGACGATCACGGGTGGCACGATCACGGGCGGGCAGGGGACGAACACCATCACCTATACCGCCGGGTCATCCGGAACGCTGACGGTGACCTGCACAGTCACCAACTCGGCGGGGACCACCTCCT
>CAIRAS010000362.1 GCA_903876615.1 uncultured Holophagaceae bacterium | reverse complement strand
CGGGGATAAAAACGGATGAACGGGGATAACTGCCAAGAGGCGCCGAAAGCAGGCCCTTGCAGGGGTCGGTCGGAACCTATCGGCACCATCCGTTTCCTCTGCCGTTGGCGGTTCTTCTTCCCCGGAAATCCCGGATGAACCGTTTTTTTGCCCGGTCTGAGGCCTGGCCCGAAACCCGGCCTATTCCTTGATGACGCCGTCCACATACACCCACTTCCCGCTCTCCCGGACGAAGGTGCTGGTCTCGATGTGGAGGCTGCGGCGGCCGTTGGTCTGGATGCTGGCATGGAAGGTGACGATGCCCGTGTCGTCGCCCTTCCCGCCCTTCTCCTTCGTAGCGATCTTGAGCCCGACAAAGCTGACGGAGCGGCAGTACTGGAGGAGCTCGTCACGGTTCTCCTCGGCGCGCTTGGCCTCGGGCCGGGTGGCGATCAGGTAGTCCACCTTGCCCAGCGCATAGGCAGCGTAGCGGGAGCGCATGAGCAGCTCCGCAGTCTCCGGCAGGGCCGCGCCCGCATGGAAGGGGCCGCAGCAGCGGTCGTAGGTCTTCTTGGAGGCGCAGGGGCAGGGTCGGGACATGGGTGCCTCAGGGGTTATGGCTCGTGAGAAAGGGTGAATCTGGTTCTCTTTCTTAGTTCATCGGGATATGAAGACCAATGAGGTCGGCGTGCTCGCGGGCGCTCTCGTAGCCGGCGTCGGCGTGGCGGAAGACACCCATGGCGGGATCATTCCAGAGCACGCGGGTGATGCAGCGGTCCGCGCGCTCGGTGCCGTCGGCCACGATGACCACGCCGCTGTGCTGACTGTAGCCCATCCCGACGCCGCCGCCGTGGTGGAAGCTCACCCAGGAGGCGCCGCCACTGGCTGCGGTGAGGGCATTGAGCAGGGGCCAGTCGGAGACCGCGTCGCTGCCGTCCTTCATGGCCTCGGTCTCGCGGTTGGGGCTGGCCACGCTGCCGCTGTCCAGGTGATCGCGGCCGATGACGATGGGCGCCTTCACCTTCCCGGTGCGCACCAGCTCGTTGAACTTGAGGCCCGCCAGATGGCGCTCGCCGGCGCCGATCCAGCAGATGCGGGCGGGCAGGCCCTGGAAGGCGATCTTCTCCTGGGCGGCCTTCAGCCAGCGGTGGAGGCCCTCGTTGTCCGGGAACAGCTCCATCATCGCAGCGTCGGTGACGGCGATGTCCGCGGGGTCGCCGGAGAGGGCCACCCAGCGGAAGGGACCGATGCCCTTGCAGAACAGGGGGCGGATGAAGGCCGGCACGAAGCCCGGAAAGGCGAAGGCGTTTTCGCAGCCGGCCCGCTGGGCCTGGGCGCGGAGGTTGTTGCCGTAGTCGAAGGTGACCGCTCCGCCCGCCTGGAACCCCAGCATGGCCTCCACGTGGGTGCGCATCGAGGCCAGGGCCCGCTGGACGTAGGTTTCCGGCTGCTCCTGGCGCAGTACGGCGGCCTGCTCCAGGCTGAGGCCCGCCGGGATGTAGCCATTGTACTCGTCGTGGGCGGAGGTCTGGTCCGTGACCAGGTGGGGCTTCAGGCCCCGCTTCAGAATCTCGGGCAGCACTTCCGCGGCGTTGCCCAGGAGCCCGATGCTACGGGCTTCCCGGCGAGCCACGTAGCGCTCCACCCGAGCCACGGCCTCGTCCAGGCTGTCGGTCCACTCGTCCAGGTAGCGGGTGTCCAGGCGCTTCTTGATGCGGGTCTGATCCACCTCGACCGCGAGGCAGACGCCGCCGTTCATGGTCACCGCCAGAGGCTGCGCCCCACCCATCCCGCCCAGGCCCGCGGTGAGGGTCCAGGTGCCGGCCAGGGTGCCGCCAAAGTGCTGGCGGGCGGCCTCGGCGAAGGTCTCGTAGGTGCCCTGCACGATGCCCTGGCTGCCGATGTAGATCCAGCTGCCGGCGGTCATCTGGCCGTACATCATCAGGCCCTTCTGATCCAGCTCGCGGAAGACCTCCCAGGTGGCCCATTTTGGCACCAGGTTGGAGTTGGCGATGAGCACCCTGGGCGCGTCCTCGTGGGTCTTGACCACGCCCACGGGCTTGCCGCTCTGCACCAGCAGGGTCTCGTCGGCATGCAGGTGCTTCAGCTCTTTCACGATGGCGTGGAAGCAGTCCCCGGTCCGCG
>CAIRAS010000361.1 GCA_903876615.1 uncultured Holophagaceae bacterium | reverse complement strand
TTCTCCGAGGAGGACAGTAACCTTAACTTTTGAACGTATCCTGTCACAATATCGCGTGGATTGTTGAACATCTGCGCCCGTTCCCCCGCAGACATTAGAAATCCTCCTCGCATCTGTACCGCTGTCAGCCTCTGGCACTCATTTTTTAAGCCCTACCCGACCCCCACCACCCCGCCGCCAAGCGGGAAATGAATCCAGCATTCGATATCTTTCACCCCGCAGGCCTTAAGCGCCTCGGCATAACCCAAGACCTGGCCCGAGAACTCCTGGGCCTTGGTGACCCAGACCTTCTCACCCAGAGGCGAGCTCTTGTGGTCCACGATAATGCACCTGCCGTCCGGCAGTTCCAAGAGCAGGTCTATGATCCCATGCCACTGCCGGCCGTCCTTGCTTGGAGCAGACACTGCCGCCTCGGTATGCCACCGACTGCCTGGATAGTTCTTCTCGACCCAAGCCTTAAAGCGCTCGCCGGCCGCGACCAGTGCATCCGGCGCGATCGCCCCGTCCATGCCGAAATCAGTCAGAGCTCTCGTTGCGCAGGCAAGTATGGTTTTCTCCGGAGCCTCCGCCAATGACGGCAGCGCTCCCAGATAAGCGTGCACCGCATCTCCCAGAAGATCGAAATGCTCGGAGGCACCCCTCCCGAATGATGGTTGTGCCCCCGGCAAGGTCTCCGCCTTCAAGGCGGCCTTCACCGGCGGCTCCTGGCTGGGGCTGCGCAGACGGGCAACAAACTCTTTCTTCGCCGGCTTCGGATCTTCCAGCCACATGGGCGCAGTCGCAGGAATAGGCTTCCCCGGCTCATTCGGAAATCTGCGCACAGTCAAGGTCGTGTCGATTCCTTGCAACCTGTGGGTCCCAGGATTGATATCCCCGGCGACCTCCCCGAAAGATGGCAAAGTATCCAGCCAGGAATGCTTGTGCTTGTCGCCGTCCTTCTTGGTCTGGCTCACTCGCGTGGCCAGTACCAGCCGGTCCTTGGCCCGCGTGAAGCCCACATACAGGATTCGGATGGATTCGTCCTGCCCCTTCCTGGAAAGATCTCGGGACTCGTCGGTCTGCTCAATGGCCACGGTGAAGGCCTTGGATGGATATTCCCCTAACGGACAGGGCCAATAATGCATAGCCCGGCCGTCCAAAGGCTTGGCATGCTTCGGGTCCCCGCCATCCACCCAAGGCGAGCAGGGATCGCCTGAATAGGTCTTGTCGAGCTGGGCCAACACCACAACCGGCCACTCCAGCCCCTTGGACTTGTGGTAGGTCAGGACGTTCACGGCGTCCAGGCCCTGCGGTGAGGTGCGCTCATCCGCGCCCTCGCTTTCAAGTTCATCCAGATAGCTGATGAACCCAGTGAGTGTCACCGCCCGACCTTCCGTGGCGGTTTCTTCTTCGTAACCCCTTGCCAGAGCTAGCATCCCGTCAAGATGGGTATGCCGACGGGCAGGCTCAGTCCAGCCTCCGATCCTGGCGCACAATCCCAGGGCATCTATGGCAGCCGTGAGCGCCGCGCTGGGCGAAAGATTTCTATAGTCCAGGCCGGCCAAGCCCTCGATAAGAGGATTTCCCGCGAACGGGGGATCACCCGCCCCCTTGTGCAGTTCCTCTAAGCGATGTTTGATCCAATCAGGGGTTTCAGCC
>CAIRAS010000360.1 GCA_903876615.1 uncultured Holophagaceae bacterium | reverse complement strand
TGCTGGCGGTGCCCTTCAGCGCCATCGGGGCCTTCTGGCTGCTCTGGGGCCTGGACTACAACATGAGCATCGCCGTCTGGGTGGGCCTCATCGCCCTCATGGGCCTGGATGCCGAGACCGGCGTGGTCATGCTGCTGTTCCTGGACCTCAGCCATGACGAGGCCCAGCGCAAGGGTCGGCTGAACACCGATGGCGACCTCATCGAGGCCATCATCCACGGCGCCGTGAAGCGGGTGCGGCCCAAGGCCATGACCGTGGCCGCGGCCTTCATGGGCCTGCTGCCCATCATGTGGAGCACGGGCTCGGGCGCCGACCTCATGAAGCGCATCGCCGCGCCCATGGTGGGCGGCCTCACCACCAGCTTCCTCCTGGAGCTGCTGGTCTATCCCGCCATTTATTATTTGTGGAAGCGACGATCTCTCGCACCGGCTCAGGCTTCTTGCGAAGCCTGAGATAACAACTGACAAAACAAGGAGTCAACATGCTCTCACCCCTGCTTTCTTTGCTTATCTTGGCCGCGCCAGCGGCCAAGCCCGTAGCTGCCACCAACACCATCTGTCCCGTCCTGGGCGGCAAGGTCACCGAGAAGTCCAAGACCGTCGTGGTCCGGGACCACGAGTACCGCATCTGCTGCGGCGGCTGTGACACTCGCATGCTCAAGGATCCGGACAAGTTCCTGCAGAAGGACGGCACGCCCAAGAACGCCAAGAAGTAGGCGGCGCAACGTCTCGCCGTCCTGCGACGCTTTGTCGCGGGGCAGTTGGGTTTGTACCACTGCTAAACTGGGACTTTTCTGGAGGACCCATGCTTCACGCCGCTCTGCTCTGCCTCGCCGTCCTTGCTGCGCCCGCCGCCGACAAGGCCAAGCCCGCCACCAACACCATCGACCCCATCTGCCGCATGAAGACCAGCCCCAAGGACCAGGTTGTCGTGGTGCGGGGCCAGGAATACCGCGTCTGCAGCAAGCACTGCGCCACCAGCCTGCAGAAGGATCCCGACAAGTACCTCGAGAAGGACGGCAGCGTCAAAGGCGCGAAGTAGTCCATCGGTTCAGGATCAAGAGCGGAACCACAGATGACGCAGATGTCGCAGATAGCCGTGCCCATCTGCGGTATCTGCGATATCTGCGGTTAATCCCTAAAGGCTTTTCAGGCTTCGCCGCAGTCCCGCAGGACGTCGAGCCAGGACTTGAGGATGAAGGCGGTGGCGCCCCAGAGGGGGGCCTGGGGCAGCTCGAGGCGGGGCACGTCCAGGGTGAAGCCGTAGCGCTCCAGGCGCTCCACGGTCCAGGGGGCCGTCAGCAGGGGCGCCAGGGGCAGCAGCAGCACCTGCTCCAGCTCGTGGTCCAGGCGGAAGCGCGGCTCTGGCTCCTCCCAGCGGAAGAACACGGGCGTGAACCGCACCCGGGCCTTGGCCACGCCGTCCGGGAAGCAGCCCAGCTCCCAGAGGCCACCCGTGACGCCGAGCTCCTCGGCCACCTCGCGGCGGGCGGTGGCGGGCAGATCCCGGTCCCGGGGTTCCACCATGCCGCCGGGGAAGGCGAGCTCCCCCGCGTGCTGGGGCGCGCCGAACCCGCGCTGCACCAGCACGACCTTGCGGGCGCCGGCGGCATCGCCCCAGAGGAGCACGCCGACGGCGGCTCGGCGGGGGTCCTCCGCCATGCGTGGGCTGAGCTTGTGGGGATGCGGTCCCAGATGGGGCCGGCGGAGGCTCTCCGCGATCTGGGCCCAGGGTACCGGCGGTGCCTCGCTGGGTGGGCGCCAGCTCACTTGACCTTCCCGAACACCGAGCCCTTCACCCGCTCGACGGTGTAGACACCGCGGGTGCGGCGGAGGCTCGCCATGAGCTCCACCAGGTGGGCGCGGTCCCGCACCCGCAGGGCGATGTGGAAGAGCCCGGCCCCTTCCTCCGTGGCCGAGCCATGGAAGCGCTGCACGTTGATGCCGACGCGCTGGATGCTCTCGGAGATGGCGGCCACCATGCCCGGCCGGTCCTCGGAGGTCAGGGTGATCTCCGTGTCGTAGAGCTCGGTGCCGTGCTTGCCCCAGGCCACGCTGACCCGGCGCTCCGGCAGCAGGGTGGCGGTGTTGAGCTGGGGGCAGTCAGCGCGGTGGATGGCCGTGCCCCGGGTGCGGGTGATGTAGCCGATCACCTCGTCGCCCCAGATGGGCTTGCAGCAGGCC
>CAIRAS010000359.1 GCA_903876615.1 uncultured Holophagaceae bacterium | reverse complement strand
GGTGAACTCGCTGGGCACCGCAATGTGCACCTCGGAGATGGGTTCGAGCAGCACGGGATTGCAGAGGGGGGCACCCTCGGACATGCCGACACGGGCGGCGGTCTTGAAGGCCATGTCGGAGCTATCCACGGTGTGGTAGCTACCGTCCACCAGGGCCACGTGGATATCCACCACGGGGAAGCCCAGGGGACCGCGCTTCAGCCAGTCCACCACGCCGTGCTCGATGGCGCCGAAGAAGTTTCGGGGCACCACACCACCGACAATGCGCTCCTCGAACTGGAAGCCGGTGCCACGCGGCAGGGGCTTGATCTCGAACCACACGTCGCCGAACTGGCCGTGACCGCCGGTCTGGTGCTTGTGGCGACCGTGGACCTTGGTCCCCTTCGTGAAGGTCTCACGATAGGGCACCAGCGGGGGATGGTGCAGGACATCCAGCCCGAAGCGGCTCTTGAGGCGGTCCAGGGCGCACTTGAGGTGGACCTCGCCCTGGCCCCAGAGAATGCGCTCCTGGGTCTCGGCATTCTGCTCCACATGCAGGGAGGCATCCTCCTCGCAAAGTTTCTGGAGGGACAGCGAGAGCTTCACGTCATCGCCACTCTTCACCGTGTTCAGGCTGAGGGCCAGCATGGGCTGCATGGGCGCAGGCCAGGCCAGCTCGACGCGGCCCGAGGGCGTCAGCGCCTCGCTGGTGTGCACCTCATCCATGCGGCCCAGGGCCACCACTTCACCGGCCGAAGCCTTGGCCTGCTTGATCTGCTGGGCGCCGAAGGGACGGTTGATGCCGCTCACCCGGTTGCCGGCCAGGGAGGAACCATCGGCCACCTCGCCCCGCCAGATGCGGCAGATGCTCTGCTTGCCCACGTGCTGGGCGTGCACGGTCTTGAAGACCTGCACCAGGGCATCCTTGCCCTCGGGAATGCCCAGCCGCGCAGCGGTGGCATCGACCCGGGGAGCCTCATCACACAGGGCCTGGAACAGCCGCCGCACCCCAGCGTCCTTGTCCGCGGAGCCGAAGAACACAGGCACGAGCAGGTCGGCCTGCACGTCCTTGGCCATGTCCTCGCTGACTTCCTCGAAGGAGGGCGCCATGTCGCTGAGCAGCTCCTCCATGAGGTGGTCGTCGAAGTCCGCCAGCTTCTCCAGCAGGATCTGCCTCGCCTCGAGCTCCTCGGGCAGCACGGATTCCGGCATCTGCATCAGGTCCGCGTCCTTGCCGGCTTCGTACTTGTAGGCGTGCTCGCTGATGAGGTCCACGTAGCCCGTGATCTGGTCGCCTTCTCGGATGGGGACTTCGACGAGGACGAGAGGTCGCTCGGAGACCTGCTGGAGGGCGTTCAGGACGTCCTTCAGCTTCCCGCCGCTGCCGGGAGCTTCCATCTTGTTGACGAAGACCACGTGGGGAACCTGGTGGTCATCGAGGAATTTCAAGGTGGGCGCCACCATCAAGGCGCGGTTTGGATCGGGATCGCACACTACCACCGCGATGTCCGCAGCCATGAGCGCGTGAGCGCCCTCCTGGCTGAACTCCACGGAGCCCGGGCAGTCGATCAGGGTCCAGGCTTCGCCCTGGTAGGTGCAGGCGGCCAGGCTGGCCTCCACGCTCATCTGCCGGGCCTTCGCTTCCAGGGAAGCGTCACCGACTGTGTTGCCCTCCTTGACGGTGCCCTTGCGCGGCAGAGCTCCCGCCACGAACAGAAGGCTCTCCATCAAGGAGGTCTTTCCAGAGAGGTAGGGACCCACAATGGCCGCTACCCGTGGCGTTGACTGAGAATTCCCGCTCACAGTGCCTCCTGGCTGATTGGTTCAGAATGAGACCGAACCAAGTGTTCCGAGCCCGTCACACCCTGGCAACACTAAAAAAATGCCGCCTTAGAAAAGGCGGCATAAGTCACAAAATAACCGTGATTTGGGACTAATTTCGCAGGGGGCGACCGGTCTTTAGGATGGCGTCCATGCGGGCCTGGGTCTTCTCATAGCCACAGAGGCGGGCGAAGGCCTGCCGCTCCAGCTCAAGGATCCGCTCCTCAGTGACCTCCTGGACCGGGCTGACGTCCCCGCCCGTCAGGATGGTGGCCAGTTCGCCCATGATGATGCCGTCATGCTCGGAGGCCAGCCCCTGCAACTGGAAGTCCCGCACCGCGCACTTGAGGGCCTCGGCGCCGCCACGACCCGGCAGACGCAGGGTGCGCACTTTCACGGGCTGGAAGTCCTCGGCCAGCTTCAGCACCTCCTGCTTGGCCTCGTAGAGCAGGAAGGCCTTGTTCATGATCCGACGGTCCGTGCGCCTCAGGTAGCCGTTGCGCTGGGCCTCGTCGAAGCTGGTGTGCACCGTGGCGGTGCCGATGCCCTGGAAGGCCGCCTTCACCTTGGGCATGGGGCCCAGTTGACCCTGGGCGGCCATGGCGTCTTCCATGCGGAGCAGCATCTGGAGGCAGCCGCCGCCGGCGGGGATGACACCCACACCGACTTCCACCAGCCCGATGTAGAGCTCGGCGTGGCCCACCACCCGCTGGCAAGCCATGGTCAGCTCGCAGCCACCACCCAGGGCCAGGTTGAAGGGCGCCGCCACCGTTGGGAACGGCGCGTAGGTGAGCATGCGGGCCGCATATTGCAGCCGGCGGGCCACCTCCTCGATGAGATCGAGCTTTCCTTCCCGCGCGGCATTGAGCACCATGACCAGGTTGGCGCCGGCGCTGAAGTGCTGGCCCTGGTTGCCCACCACCAGACCCTTGAAGCGACCGGGGACGTGCTTCTGGATGGTCTCCTCCATGAGCCCGATGATGCCGTCGTCCAGGGCGTTCATCTTGCTGCGGAAGGCTAGGCAGGCCACGTCGTTGCCCAGGTCGATGAGCTGGCAGCTGCCGTTCTCGGCCACCACCTTGCCCTGCCCTTCCTGGCGCTTGAGGATGGTCACGCGCCGGTCCTCGAGGATGGGATCGAAGGCCAGGGTCTTGGGGTTCAGCTGGGCCACGGGGACACCGTGCTCCCAGCGGTAGAACCCGGGGATGCCCTTGGCGAGCATCTGCTCGACCAGGGGGGCGAGGGGCATCTCCTCGAACTTCATGCGGGCCGCGACGCGCTCCAGGCCCAGGATGTCCCAGAGCTCGAAGGGGCCCAGCTCGAAGGCGAAGCCGTTCTTGATGGCGCGGTCCACGTTCAGGGGGCCGTCCGTCACCTCGCCCAGGCGATTCACCGCATAGGTCAGGTTCGGGGCGATGCAGCGCCAAGCCAGCTTGCCCGCCTCGGTGTCGCTGGTGAGGAGGGTCTTCACCTTTTCCGCGGGGTCGTCGATGCCCTTGAGTTCTTTCAGGATCGGCCAGTCCCGCTTCACCTGGGGGATGTACTCGCGGGTGGCGGGATCCAGGGCCAGGAAGGACTTCTTGCCCTTGGCGTCCTTCGGGCCCTTCTTGAAGAAGCCCTGCTTGGTCTTGTTGCCCAGCAGCTTGTTGTCGAGCATGTACTGCAGGAACTCCGGGAACTTGAAGGCGTCGCGGACCTCGTCATTGGGGCACAGGTCGTAGACGTTCTTCGCGGTGGCCGCGAGGATGTCCACGCCCGCCAGGTCCGCGGTGCGGAAGGCGGCGCTCTTGGCGCGCGCGGCGGCGTCGCCCAGCACCGAGTCGACGACCTCGAAGGGGATCTTCTCGGCCAGAGCCATGTGCAGCGTGGCCATGATGCTGTGGATGCCGATGCGGTTGCCAATGAAGGTGGGGCTGTCGAAGGCGGGCACCACCTCCTTGCCGAGGCTCTCCTCCAGCCAGACGCGGAAGGCCTGGGCCTCCGCTGCGTCCACCTCGGGACCG
>CAIRAS010000358.1 GCA_903876615.1 uncultured Holophagaceae bacterium | reverse complement strand
GTTCGTGATGGGGATCGTGATCAACCACATCCACATGGCCTTCGACTCCACGGACACGGGGTTCCTGGCTGAGCTGAAGGACTGACCGATGGCCCTGCTCCTCATCCTTCTCCCTCTGCTGGCGGCCGCGCTCGCCGTGTTCATCAAGGTGCCCGCGATCCGGGTGCGCGTGCTGCCCGTGACGGCCCTGCTGCACCTCGGGCTGCTGCTGGTGGTGCTGCGCGGCTGGCGGGAGCTGCCCCACAATGCCTGGCTCGGCCTGGATGCCCTGGGGGGCTGGGTGCTGCTGGTGATCAGCGTGCTGTTCACCATCTGCGCGCTCTACGCGCCGTCCTACCTGGCCCTGCGGCCCGACCGCGACCACCGGGTCTTCAGCGTCTGCCTCCTCGCCTTCCTCGGCCTGGCCTCGCTGCTCTGTCTGGCCCGGCACCCCGGGGTGGCTTGGGTGGCCCTGGAGACCATGACGCTCACGACGGCCCCCCTGATCTACTTCAACCACAACCGCCACTCCGTCGAGGCCACCTGGAAGTACCTCGTGCTCGGTTCCGTGGGCATCGCCCTGGCGCTGCTGGGCACGCTCTTCGTGGCCTACGCGGCCCACATGGGCAGCCTTGAGGAACCCCTCCACTACACCCGCCTCATGGCGGAGGGCGAGCGGCTCTCGCGGCCCTGGCTCCGCGCGGGCTTTGTCCTGACCCTGGTGGGCTACGGCACCAAGATGGGCCTGGCCCCGCTGCACAGCTGGAAGCCCGACGCCTACGGCGAGACGCCGGGCATCGTGGGAGCCCTGCTGGCGGGCGGAGTCACGAGCTGCGCGTTCCTGGCCCTGCTCCGCATCTACGGGGTGGTGGCGGCAGCGGGAGAGGGCGCCTTCGCCCGGGAGCTCTTCCTCGGCTTCGGGATCCTCTCCATGGCCTGGGCCCTGGTCTTCATGGTGGGGCAGGTAGACTTCAAGCGGCTGCTGGCCTACTCCAGCGTCGAGCACATGGGCATCCTCGTCTTCGGCATCGGGATCGGGGGTTTGGCCGCCCGCTTCGCGCTGTTCCACCTGGCGGCGAACGCGTTGGTGAAGAGCGTGCTCTTCCTGTCCGCGGGCAACATCCACCGCAGCTATGCCAGCAAGCAGCTCCCCCAGGTGACGGGCGCCATCCGGCGCACGCCGGTGTCGGCGGGACTCTTCTTCCTGGGGTTCCTAGCCATCACCGGGCTGCCGCCCTTCGCGCCGTTCATCAGCGAGTTCAACATCGCCTCCGCAGCCCTCACCCTGGGGCACCCCATCCTCGGCACCCTGTTCCTGCTCCTGCTGGGCGGCATCTTCCTGACCATGAGCGACACGGTGATGCAGGTGGTCTTCGGGGTCCCCAGCCCCCAGCGGGTGCGGACTCCCTACAAGGACACCTTCGCCACCACGGCGCCCCTAGTGGTCGCCATGGTGCTGGCGCTGGGTCTGGGTCTCCACCTGCCCGCGCCCCTGCGGGCCATGCTCGAGGCCGCTTCCCGGACCATCGACGGAGCGCCCCCCGTGAGATCGGGAAAAGTGGCCGAGGTCCCGCGAGGGTTGGCCCCGACGGAGGTGCGCCCATGAGCCGCCGCGCCCTGACCATCGTGAAGAACGGCCAGCCCGTGGCCCTGACCGAGTTGGGCCCGCTGTCCGTCGCCGACTTCCGGGAGGCCATCCTCGAGGCGGTGCAGGAGGGCGATCGCCTCGCCTGTCTCTGTGCAGATTCCCAGCTCCGGCTCTTCGCGGTGCTGGCGGATGACGCGGGCAAGACCCTGCGCGTGGCCCGCACCCAGCTGGACCAGCCCCGGTATCCGGCCCTGACGCCGGTCTGTCCCCAGGCCCACCTGTTCGAGCGGGAGCTGGCGGAGCAGTACGGCATCGTTCCCGAGGGGCATCCCTGGCTCAAGCCCGTGCGCTACCACCGGCCCTGGACGGGCGGCGAGCCCCAGCCGCTACCCCTGCCCGGGGTGATGGACTTCTACCGGGTGGAGGGCGACGAGGTGCACGAGGTCGCCGTGGGCCCGGTGCACGCGGGCGTCATCGAGCCCGGGCACTTCCGCTTCCAGTGCCACGGCGAGACCGTCTTCCACCTGGAGATCGCCCTGGGCTACCAGCACCGCGGTGTGGAGCAGGCCCTGGAGGGTGGGCCCCACCCCCTCAGCCTCAAGCAGGCGGAGACCGCCGCCGGGGACACCAGCATCGCCCATGTCTGGGCCTACTGCCGGAACCTCGAGGGCCTGGCCGGCGTTAAGGTGTCCGCCCGGGCCGAGCGGGTGCGCGGCCTGGCGCTGGAGCTGGAGCGCGCCGCGAACCATGTGGGCGATCTCGGCGCGCTCTCGGGAGATGTGGGCTTCCTGCCTACGGCCTCCTTCTGCGGCCGCCTCCGGGGCGACTGGCTGAACCTGAGCGCCGAGGTCTGTGGCAGCCGACTGGGCCGGAACTGGCTGCGGCCCGGCGGTGTCCAGCACGACCTGGATCACGCCCTGGTGGAACGCCTGTTGCCGCGCCTGGAGCAGGCCTGGCTCGAGACCCAGGATGCGCTGGAGCTGCTGTGGGGCGCGGCCTCCGCCATGATCCGCTTCGAGGTGGCGGGACACCTGACGCCGGTCCAGGCCCGGGAGATCGGGCTGGTGGGGGTTCCGGCCCGGGCCTGCGGGATCTCCCTGGATGTGCGCCATGACCATCCCTTCGGCCCCTACAAGGACCATGCGGTGGTGCCGGTGCTGGCCGAGAGTGGGAACGTCCACAGCCGGGCCTGGGTGCGCTGGCGGGAGCTCTCCGAGAGCCACCGCTACCTGGCCGCGGCCCTGACGGACCTGGGTCGCACGTCCTGCGAGCCCCGGCCGGGACCCCTGCCCGGGCTGGCGGCGGACAGTCTCTGCGTCTCCCTCACGGAAGGCTGGCGTGGCGAAGTGCTGCACCTGGCCATCACGGATGCGGAGGGGCGCTTCGCCCGCTACAAGATCGTGGACCCCTCCTTTCACAACTGGTTCGGGTTGGCGCTGGCCCTGCGGGGCGAGCAGATCTCGGATTTCCCGCTCTGCAACAAGAGCTTCAACCTCTCCTACTGCGGCCACGACCTGTGAGGAAGCCATGATGCACATCCTGCTTTCCCGCTGGCGCCAGGGCCACCGCACCCTCCCCTATCCCAAGGAGCTGCCGGCCCTCCCGGCCCGCTTCCAGGGCCTGCCCCGAATCGTGGCGGCGAAGTGTCCGGAGGCCTGTCGGCTCTGCGCGGAGGCCTGCCCGGTGGAGGCCATCGGCTTCGGCGCCAGCGGACCCAGCCTGGACCTGGGCCGTTGTGTCTTCTGCCCCGCCTGCGTGGAGGCCTGCCCCGAGGGCGCCATCGCGTTCACCGGGGACCACCGCCTGGCCACGAGCAGCCGCGAGGCCCTGGTCACGACCGGGACCGAGAGCTACGCCCGGGCCGAGGTCCTGGGTGCGGAGCTCAAGCGGGTGCTGGGGCGCTCCCTGAAGCTGCGGGTGGTGAGCGCGGGCGGCTGCAACGGCTGCGAGGTCGATGTGAACGTGCTGGGGACCCTGGCCTGGGACCTGGGGCGCTTCGGGATCCAATACGTGGCCTCGCCGAGGCACGCCGACGGCCTGCTCGTCACGGGGCCGGTCACCCGCAACATGGAGCTGGCCCTGCGGAAGACCTACGACGCGGTGCCCGGTCCCAAGATCGTCATCGCCGTGGGCGCCTGCGCCATCCAGGGCGGCCCCTACTGCCACCGGGAGGAGCAGCTCGGCGGAGTCGCCAGTGTGCTGCCCGTGGACCTCTACATCCCCGGCTGTCCGCCGCATCCGCTGACCATCCTGGATGGGCTGCTGCGGCTGCTCGGAAGACTGAAAGAGCCCCGCTGAGGCAGGGCTCTTTCAGTCTTGAATTCGCAAACTAGGCGTAGAACCCGCGGTACTTCATGGCCTGGGCCACCCGGTCAAGGGCCAGGATGTAGGCGCCGATGCGGGGGTTCGTCTTGTACTTGTCGGTGGTGGCGAAGGTGGCCTGGAAGGCGTGGGTCATGTAGTCCACCAGTCGCTCATTGACCTCGCGCTCGCGCCAGTAGAAGCCCTGGCGGTTCTGCACCCACTCGAAGTAGCTCACCGTGACGCCACCGGCATTGGCCAGGATGTCGGGCACCACCAGAACGCCGTTCTCCTGCAGGATGGGATCGGCTTCGGGCGCGGTGGGACCATTGGCGCCCTCGACGATGATCTTGGCGCGGATCTTGGGCGCGTTGTCTTCGGTGATCTGGTTCTCGGTGGCGGCGGGCACCAGGATGTCCACCTGGTGGGTGAGCAGCGCAGCGGGATCCATGGCTTCGGCACCCTTGAAGCCCGTGACGGTCTTGGCCTCGGACACGTGCTTGAGCAGCGCGTGGATGTCCAGGCCGCGGTCGTTCTTGATGGCGCCCCTGGAGTCGCTGACGGCGATGATGCGGGCCCCGGCCTCGTGCAGGAGGCGGGTGGCCTGACTGCCGACGTTCCCGAAGCCCTGCACGGCGACGGTGGCGCCGGCCAGGGGCTTGCCCAGGCGCTGCATGGCCTCGCGGGCGGTGATGAGGACGCCGCGGCCGGTGGCCTCATTGCGGCCGAGGCTGCCGCCCAGGCTCAGGGGCTTGCCCGTCACGACGGCATTCTCGGTGCGGCGGACGTGCATGTTGTAGGTGTCGAGCACCCAGGCCATGGTCTGCGCGTCCGTGCCCATGTCCTGGGCCGGCACGTCCCGGTCGGGGCCGATGATGTCCATGATCTCGGCGATGTAGCGG
>CAIRAS010000357.1 GCA_903876615.1 uncultured Holophagaceae bacterium | reverse complement strand
GACCACGGGTTTCCGTACCCTGGACGAGAATCAGCGCGTCAGCTTCCAGGTCGGCCAGGGCCAGAAGGGCCCCCAGGCTACCAACGTCCAGAAGATCTGAGCCCCACCGCTCGATCTGAATCGGCCTCCTTCGGGAGGCCGATTTTTTTGGCATCCCTTTGGCGATAGCTCCCTGTCCCCGCCGCTGGCTGGGCGAGAGGTGCCCAATGGATCCTGGATACTATGTCGCCGCTGGCAGCCTGAAGGCCCGGTCCTTCCAGCTGGACGTGGTGGCGAACAACCTGGCGAACGCGGCCACCGTGGGCTACAAGCCCGACCAGGCCTTCTTCGCCGTGTTCAACAAGGCCGAGGGGAGCGGGCGGAAGCTGCCCCTGAGTGGCTATCTAAATGACGGTGTGGTGTTTGCCGAGACTGGCGTGGTCACCGAACAGGGCGGTCTGCGCGCCACCGGGCGGCCCCTGGACCTGGCCATTGAAGGCAACGCCTTCCTGACCATCAAGACCCCGGCCGGGGTCCGGGTCACCCGGGACGGGCGGCTCCAATTAGGAAAAGACGGCCAGCTCCAGGCCATGGACGGCAACCCCGTACTCGGCAAAAACAGCCAGCCCATCGTGGTCGACCCCAAGAACGGGAATGTGTCCATCAGCGCCGACGGTACCGTCTCTCAGAAAGAGCAGGTGCTGGGTCAGCTGGATCTGAAGGCCTTCGAGAAGGCCGGCAGCCTGAAGCGCACCGGCGCCCTGCGGTTTGATCCCACGGGAGCCGCCGAGGCTCCCATCAAGGCCTCCGTCACCCAGGGGCACCTGGAGCAGAGCGGCGTGGATGCCGCCTCCACCATGGTGGAGATGATCAGGCTGAACCGCCTCTATGAGCTGAGCCTGAAGGTGGCCTCCACCCTATCGAACGATCTGGACTCCAGGTCCATCAACGATGTGGCCATCAGCAGGTAGTGATTCGTCTCGCCCTTTTTCCCCGTTTCAGTGATTCACCCGGGAGGTTCCCATGATGCGTGCAATGTGGTCGGCAGCGGCGGGCATGAATGTCCAGCAGTACAACATGGACACCATTTCCAACAACTTGGCGAACGTGAACACCACGGGCTACAAGAAGGCCCGGGCCGAGTTCCAGGATCTGCTCTACCAGACCGTGAACCTGGCGGGCACCAGCTCCAGCAACAGCACGTCGATCCCCTCGGGCATCCAGATGGGCCACGGTGCCAAGCTGCAGAGCCTCATGCGCCAGTACAGCACGGGCAACCTGAGGCAGACGGGCAATCGCTTCGATATGGCCATCGAGGGGGACGGCTTCTTCAAGGTCACCATGCCGGACGGCACCATGGCCTACTCCCGGGACGGCGGCTTCACCACGGACCAGAACGGGGCCCTGGTGAACTCAGCGGGCTACCTCCTGGACCCCCAGATCACCATCCCCCAGGACGCCCTGAGCGTCACCGTGGCGCCGGATGGCACCGTGAGCGTGACCCAGACCGGCCAGACCCAGCCCCAGCAGGTGGGCCAGATCACT
>CAIRAS010000356.1 GCA_903876615.1 uncultured Holophagaceae bacterium | reverse complement strand
GGGCCGCCGCCCGCAAGAAGGGCCCCGCCCACGGACCCACCGGCACCATGAAAGGCGCCGAGACCTATCTCAAGCGGTCGCGGTTCCGATTGTCCGGGGGGAGTCGATCAGGGGAAAGAGCAAAAACTCTCGCAGAGGGCGTAGAGATGGCTGAGGTCGCCGAGAAAAGCGGCTAACCCAAAACTCTCCCCGCCCCTCCGCTTCCCTCGTCTTTTTCTCCGCGAGAGTGGTTGTTTTTTCTTCAACTCAGGCCACAGCCCCATTGGGCCGCAGCGCTGCGCGCCACTCTTTCCAGCCCATGAGGCAGAGGACCTGGTAGACCACGTAGAGGAGGCTGGTCACGTAGAGGCCCTTAAAGATCAGCAGGCCGACCGAGAGGCAGTTGGCCAGGAGCCACACCGGCCAGTTCTCGATCCACTTGCGGGTCATCATGAACTGCGCCACCAGGCTGAGGGCCGTGATCAGCGAGTCCAGGACGGGCACGGTGCTGTTGGTGTACCGGCGCAGCAGGAAGGTCAGCAGCGTCGTGGTGAGCGCAACCACGCCCGCCAGCAGCAGGGCCGTGCCGGGCTTCACCCGGCTCACACCCAGGGCCCCGTGGTCCCGGCCGCCATGCAGCCAGTGCCACCAGCCATAGAGCGAGATGGCGACGTAGAAGACCTGCAGCCCCACATCGGCGTAGAGCCCCGTGCGGTAGAACAGCACCATGAAGGTCAGGTTGTTGGCGATGCCCAGGGGCCAGTTCCAGATGTTCTGGCGCACCAGCAGGGCCACGCAGGCCGCCCCGGTGATGAAGCCGAAGACCTCCATCCAGCCCGGCATCAGTCCTCGTGCTTCAGGTTGGGGCTGCGTTCCAGGATGGTGTGGATCAGCCGCTCCAGCTCGTCCACCAGGAGGAACTTCAGCACCGGATCCGGCTGGCCGCCGTGGGCGGGCTCCGCGCCACCCCGCAGCACGAAGAAGGGGCCGGAGCGGGTCAAACGGGAGACGTGCTTCCAGGGCAGGCGACCCGCGCCGAAGCGCCGGGCCAGGGGCGCCGGCAGGACATTGTGCTCCACGGAGATACCCAGCTCATCCACCAGCACCTGGGAGCCCTCCACCAGCAGCACCCCCAGCAGCGTGGCCACCAGCAGGAGGCTGCCCGCGATCACCGCGCCAAGGGCCGCCGTGATGGCGACCCAGAAGGACCAGGTCGGCTCCGAAGCCGCCTCGGCCACCTTGAGGGAGGCCCGCAGAATGGGCAGGCGCTCCAGGATCTGGTGCAGGGCGTGGACCCCCACCAGCCAGGAGCCCGCGAACAGGACCATGGCCATGGCCCGCTGGGCGAGAGAAGGGCGGAAGACGAGGGGGGAACCGACGGACATCAGCCCTGCATCTCGGCCACGATGGCCTCGGCGGCGGCGGCGGGATCGGCGGCATGGGTGATCGGACGACCCACCACGAGCCAGGTGGAGCCCTGCTTCAGGGCCTGGGCCGGGGTCATGACCCGGGCCTGGTCCTGCGTGGCGGCCCCGGCGGGTCGGATGCCCGGCGTCAGCCGGTGGAAGTCCTCGCCGCAGGCCTCGCGGATGGCCGCGGCCTCCCAGGCAGAGCAGACCACCCCGCCGCAGCCACACTGGTGCGCCAGCTTCGCGTAGGCCAGGGCCAGGTCCTCGGGTTGCCCCGCGTGACCCAGGGCCGCAAGGGCTTCCCGGTCCAGGCTCGTGAGCACTGTGACCGCCAGCAGCTCGGTCCGGCCCCCGGCCGCCCGGTGGGCGCGGAGGGCCTCCACCGCCGCCTCCAGCATGGCCGGGCCACCCTGGGCGTGGACGTTCACCAGGCGGGGGTCCAGGCGCAGGACGGCCTCGAGCGCCCGGCGGACGGTGTTGGGGATGTCGTGCAGCTTGAGGTCGAGGAAGACTGGCACCTGCTTCTGCAGCTCCCGCACGAAGGCCGGGCCCTCGGCGCAGAAGAGCTCGAGGCCCACCTTGAGCATCCCCACCCGGCCCGCCAGCCGCTCGGCCATGGCCAGGGCCTCCCGCGCACTGGGCACGTCCAGGGCCACCACGAGGCGCTCGCGGGGCGTGAGAATCAGGGGGGCTGGGGACAAGGGATCTCCCGTATGATGCGGATGACCATTCTAAGCGAGTTTTCGTGCCCACTCTCCCCCAGCCCTCGCCTCCCGCCCTCGTGGCCCCCGCGCCCCCCCGCTACGCCGACGCAGAGACCGCCCTGCTGGAGGCGCTGGACTGGGGCTGGGCGCCGCCTGCCCCCCCGAACCTGAAGGGGCCGGCCGCACTGGACTACCGGTGGCTGCAGGCCGCGGCCAGCTTCGAGCCGGACCACGGCCTGCCGGCCAGCCCCTACGCTGGCGGCGCCGCGGCCCGGGAAGCCCAGGCGCTGCGGAACCTCCTGCAGGCCCCGCTCGAGCAGGTGCCGGGTCGACTCCAGGCCCTGACCCTGCGCCAGGGCGGCACCAGCCTGGCGCTCTGGCGCTGGGGCCAGCGCCGGGTGCGCGACGGCGCGTTCCCGCCGCCCCTGCGCCGGGCCTGGGAGGACCGCCTGCTGGTCGCTGGCCCGGGGCTCCTCCGCGGCAACGCCCTGCGGCACGCCCTCTGCTGGGCCCTGGCGGAGCAGGATGAGGCGCGGCTTGTGGCCATCAAGGCCCGGGCGGGCCAGGACGCCGCCGAGACGATCCGGGGCATCCAGCGGCTCTTCGGACTGCTCGGAGGCCCCTCGCCGGACCTGCGCCTCTGGTCCCTGCCCGAGCTCGACTACCGCGATGTTCGCCTGGACCAGCTGGGCGGCTCCCGCATCTGGGTGCTTCCCGCCGAAGCGGGCCCCCTACCCGTCCTCCCGGCCGGAACCGTCTGGATCGTTCCCAGCCCCTCGGGCAATCAGGACGAGCGGGACGCCAGCCTCACCGGCCCCGCCCTG
>CAIRAS010000355.1 GCA_903876615.1 uncultured Holophagaceae bacterium | reverse complement strand
CCGGAGGGCCTTTTTGTCGAGCTCGGGCCAGCCTGCGAGCATGCCATCGAGGGGATCGTCGCTGGGCGAGGCGATCGAACCGGGGGGCACGGAACCTTCAAGCGCTCCCAGGAGGTCTTCCACCACTTGGGAGAGGGACGTCTGATGCGCTCGCGCAAAGCGCTGCCCAAACTGCAGCCGCTCAGCACTCAGGCTCAGGTTGGCGGGGCGTTTCCGCTTCTGCTCGGGGAGAGAGGCAGGCATGGGTTCTCCTATGCGTATGAATATAAACCCATTCATGCGCATGGCAAGGACGATGGCCTAATTTGCTTGGCTCAGACCGTTCCCGCCGGGGGCGTCAGGATGACGTTGTCGATGAGGCGGGTGCTGCCCAGGTAGGCGGCCACGCAGAGGGCCGAGGTGCGGTCCACGGCGCCCTGGATGGGCTCGAGGTTCTGGGTGTCCACCAGCTCCAGATACTGGACCGAGTCCACGCTGGAGAGCGGGGCGCGGGCGAGGGCCAGCAGCTGCTCGGCCTGGCGCTCGCCCGTGTCGAAGGCGGCCTTCGCGGCCAGCAGGCCCTGGCTGAGGCTGAGGGACCGGCGCCGGGCGTCTTCGTCCAGGTAGGTGTTGCGGCTGCTCAGGGCCAAGCCATCGGCCTCACGCACGGTGGGCACGACCACGACGTCCACGGGCAGGTTCAGGTCGCGGGCCATGCGGCGGACCACCACGGTCTGCTGGAAGTCCTTCTGGCCGAAGAAGGCCAGATCCGGCTGGACGATGCTGAAGAGCTTCGCCACCACGGTGGCCACGCCCCGGAAGTGGCCGGGCCGGAAGCGCCCGCAGAGGGGCTCGGCCAGGCGGCCGGGTTCGATGTGGGTCTGGAAGCCCGTGGGATAGATCTCGCCGACCTCGGGCAGGAAGAGCACCGTGGCCCCGGCTTCGAGACAGAGGTTCTGGTCCCGCTCCAGGTCCCGGGGGTAGCCCGCCAGGTCCTCGCGGGGGCCGAACTGCGTGGGATTGATGAAGATGGAGACGACGGTGGCATCACAGCGGGCCGCACTCTGGCGGATCAGGGCGTCGTGGCCCTCGTGCAGGAAACCCATGGTGGGGACAAAGCCAATGCGCTTGCCTTCCTCACGTAGGGGACGAAGGAGGGCGCGCAGATCGGCGATGGTACGGACAACTCGCATGGACAAAAAGCGGAATCCTTCCTTGGGGCCTGCCGACGTACCAGCGGTGGTTTCAGGGATGCCACTGGCTCAGTGCCGAACGAAGACCTTCTGGAAGAGTATAGGATTCCCGGCCATCCGGGAACCCTCCGGTCCTCACATCCTCGGCCCAGGTGGCCAGGGCTGTGCGCAGATCCTGGAATCCTTCGGCATAGCGTCGAACGAATTTTGGCGATGTCCCGGGCAGCAGGCCCAGCACATCGTGGAAGACCAGCACCTGGCCCGAGCAGTGGGGGCCGGCGCCGATGCCAATGGTGGGGATGGCCACCGTCTCGGTGACCCGGGCCGCCAGGTCCGCGGGGATGCCCTCCAGGACGATGCCGAAGCAGCCCGCGTCCTGCAGCTTCTGGGCGTCGTCCAGCAGCTGTAAGGCATCGGCCTTGTGCTTGCCCTGCACCTTGAAGCCACCCATGGGGTTCACGCTCTGGGGGGTGAGGCCCAGGTGCCCCATGACGGGGATCTCCGCGTCGATGAGGGCGTGGATCATGGGCAGGCGCTTGGCGCCGCCCTCCAGCTTCACCGCCTGGGCGCCCCGCTGCAGGAAGCCGCCGGCATTGCGGAGGGTGTCCTCCACACTGAGATGGAAGCTCAGATAGGGCATGTCGGCCACCAGGAGGGCCGTTGGGCGGGTCCGGGCCACCGCCTCCAGGTGATGGTTCATCATCGCCATGCTGACGGGCAGGGTGTTGTCGAAGCCCAGGCAGACGTTCCCCACGCTGTCGCCCACGAGGAGGATGTCCACGCCCGCGGCATCGGCAATGCGGGCCGTGGCGGCATCGTAGGCGGTGACCATCACCAGCTTGCGCCCGGCATGGTGCCAGGTATGCAGCTGGGGCAGGGTGACGTGGGCGTGCGTTTCGGCAGGCTGGTGGCTCATGGGGTCTCCGCTGGGGGGGTCGAAGCCGTAAGGGACCATGAGAACACCAAACCCCGGGGGAATGAACCATCGGTCGCTCAGGCCTTGGTCATGGGGGACCTGCCTCAAGGGCAGGCGGGACCGCGTTTTGCGCGAAGCTTGGGTGGATTTCTCTGTTTTATTACGTATTTTTGAATAATTATTTTAAGAATTGATATGTGGTTGGTTATAAATCTGACCGAACACTGCTGGGCTGATCTTGCCTGATCAGGAAGCAACGGCTGGCCGAAGGCCCCTGTCCCCACAAAGAAGAGTTGGTCTAGGCGGTGGACCCCCGACCACCCTCGATTAGATCGGCAAAAAACTGACGCTAGGGGCTGTGATTTAGATCAATTGGCGTAGTTTTTTTATAAAATATATAAGTATATTCTTTGCGTGTTTTTACTCACTCAGCATTACGTCTAGATTAACCTTTAGACAATATCGCAAACGATCTAAGTAAAAATACGTAAGTAGTTCTACCAACTGGACTAAGGCATCATTCCACCCGACTATCGTTAAACCACCAGGGTGCCGGTGATTTCAGCAGGTGATCCGCTGCGTCGCTCGGTGTCCTGCCCCTTTGCCCGTATGCCAGCAACCGTTTCCGATGGCTTCGCATTTTTCAGAAAAAAGAGGTGCTGTATGCACAGGAATATCAGGCAAGTATTGTCTTTTGTCGCCGCTCTATTTGCTGGGGTGGGCCTGTTCGGCCAGTCCGCCGAGGTGCCGAATCGCACCGCAGCGCCGACCGCAGGTGGTGACAAGGGCATGATCATGGAGCGGGCGACCCGCCGGGCGGTGCTGAACAATGCCCGGGCGGCTGCGGCCGCGCGAACCAAGGCGGCCCTGGCTGCCAAGGGCGGCAAGGTGGATCCCGCCAGCCTGGGCGTGAACCCTGCGAACCGGAATACGGCCCTCGCGGGCAAGGTCCTCGGTCCGGAGGGGGCACTGGCGGTGCCCGGCCCCGGCTTTCAGTTGGCCCAGCCCGACTACATGTTTGGAACGGCCAGCAACTGGCACAACACCAAGCCCATTCACAAGTTCGTGGACACGCTGCCCGGTCTGGGCGCGGCCAATAAGAACAACCTGGGGAATTTCATCCCCGTGGCTCAGCCCGACACGACCACCTATCCCGGCTCCGACTACTACCAGCTGGGCGTCGTCGAGTACAACCAGCAGCTCCACTCGGAACTGGCCCCCACCCGGCTGCGGGGCTACAAGGACATCGGCCCCAAGGCTGAGAGCACCGCCAACGGAACGATCGGCGGAAAGACCATCAGCTCGAACTACCTGGGACCCGTCATCATCGCCAAGCGCGACCGCCCGGTGCGGGTGAAGGTCACCAACCAGCTACCCACGGGCACGGCGGGAGACCTGTTCATTCCCGTGGACACCACCATGATGGGTGCCGGCTACGGTCCTCTGGGCAACAGGGCCACCGGGACGAAGCTCTACACCCAGAACCGGGCCGAGCTCCACCTGCATGGTGGCCTCAATCCCTGGATCAGCGACGGCACGCCCCACCAGTGGTTCACCCCCGCCGGTGAGACCACCAGTTACCCGAAGGGCGTTGCCTTCCAGAACGTGCCCGACATGCTCGCCGGTACCGCCAGTGATGGCATTGGCACCTACTTCTACACCAACCAGCAGAGCGGCCGCTTCCTCTTCTACCACGACCACACCTTCGGGCTCACCCGCCTGAATGTTTACGCGGGCGAAGCTGCGGGCTACCTCATCGTGGACCCGGTCGACGACAAGCTCATCAACGCCGGGATCCTGCCCAACAATGGTGGCGGCGTCTACAACTACGGCATCCCCCTGATCATTCAGGACAAGACCTTCGTCGATTCCACCACTCTGGGCACCGTGGGCGTGCAGGGCGGGACCGATCCCACGTGGAGCATCTCCAAGTACGGTGGTGACGGCAGCCTCTGGTACCCCCACGTCTACATGGTGAATCAGAACCCTGCGGACCTGTCTGGCTCCAACGCCATGGGTCGCTGGGACTACGGCCCGTGGTTCTGGCCCCCGCTGACCGCTGCGGCGGGTCTGGTGCATGGCGCCGAGCCTATCGTTGGCGACCCCAACGGGACCGAGATCCCCGGCACGCCCAACCCCTCGCTGGTGCCCGAAGCCTTCCTGGACACCCCCGTGGTGAACGGCACCGCCTACCCCAAGATCACCGTCCAGCCTCAGGCCTACCGCTTCCGCGTCCTCAATGCTTCCAATGACCGCTTCTGGAACCTGAGCTTTTTCGTGGCAGACAGCACGGGTACCGAAGTGACCATGGTCCCCTCGGCCCCGAACGCCGCCTGGCCTGCCACCTGGCCCACCGACGGCCGCGATGGCGGTGTGCCGGATCCCACCACCGCGGGTCCCTCCTGGATCCAGATCGGCACCGAGAGTGGCTTCATCCCTTCTCCCGTGGTGATCGCCCCCCAGCCCGTGAGCTACAACTACAACCGTCGCGACATCGTCGTGCTGAACATCGCGGACAAAGGCCTCTTGCTTGGCGCGGCGGAGCGGGCCGACGTGGTTGTGGACTTCTCGGGCTTTGCGGGCAAGAAGCTCATCCTCTACAACGATGCGCCCGCCCCGGTGCCGGCCTTCGACCCCCGCCTCGACTACTACACCGGCGCTCCCGACCAGCGCGATTCCGGCGGCGCCAACACCACCCTGGCCGGCTTCGGACCCAACACCCGCACCATGATGCTCTTCGAGGTGGCCAACGTCGCTCCGGCCGCCCCCTACAACCTGGCGGCCCTGGAAGCGGCCTTCGCTTCCACCTCGGCCGGCAACGGCGCTTTCGCGGAAGCCCAGCATCCTCCCATCGTGCCTTCTTCCGTCTTCAATAAGGCCTACAACAAGACCTTCACGGATGAGTACGTCTGTATCCAAGACCAGCAGTTCCGCCGCCCCTACGCCTCCATGGAGAATGGCGACCCGGTTCAGCCGACCCTGGAGCCCAAGGCCATCCAGGAGCTCTTCGAGCTGGACTACGGCCGCATGAACGCCACCCTTGGCGTGGAACTGCCCTTTACCAACTTCAACATCCAGACGACCATCCCTCTCGGCTACTCGGATCCTGCGACCGAGACCCTGGTCGATGGCACCACCCAGCTCTGGAAGATCACCCACAACGGTGTGGACACGCACCCCGTCCACTTCCATCTCTTCGAT
>CAIRAS010000354.1 GCA_903876615.1 uncultured Holophagaceae bacterium | reverse complement strand
TGACGGGATCTGGCACGCCGATGATGGCGGCCTCGCTGACATCGGGGTGGCCGATCATGGTCGCTTCCAGCTCCATGGTGCCGATGCGGTGCGCGGCCACGTTGATGACATCATCCACCCGGCCCGTCACCCACACCTGGCCGTCGGGATCGATGACCGTGGCGTCGTAGCTGTTGTAGCGGCCGGGATAGCGGGCGAAGTAGGTGGAGACGTAGCGCTGGGGATCGCCCCAGACGCCCCGCACCAGGCTGGGAAAGGGCGCCGCCAGGGTCAGCACGCCCAGGGTGCCGTCGGGCACGGGAACCCCCTCGAGGTCCACCACCTCGGCCTTGTAGCCGGGCAGCGGGTGGCCGCAGGAGCCGGGCTTGGTGGGGGTCATGCCCACCATGCTGGAGGTCCAGCCGGTGCCGGTCTCGGTCTGCCCGTAGGTGTTGTTGAAGAAGATGCGCCCGCCGCCGAGCACGTCCCGGCTCCAGTACCAGGTGTCCGGGTCCAGGGGCTCGCCCACACAGCTGATCAGCGTGAGGCGGCTCAGGTCCCGCCCGTCCATCCAGGCGTCGCCCGCCCGCCGCAGCATCCGGAGGGCCGTGGGCGCCGTGAAGAGCTTGGTGACGCGCAGGCGCTCCATCACCTCGTAGAAGTGGCTGGGCTCCGGCCAGTCCAGGGCGCCTTCGTAGGCCACGAGGGTGGCCCCGTTGGCCAGGCCACCGACCAGGGCCCAGATGGGGAAGGTGAGCCAGCCCACGTCCGCGGTGCACCACAGCACATCGTCGGGCTGGGGCAGCAGGGACCACTTGGTGTTGGCGTAGACGCCCACCAGGAAGCCCAGGCCCGCGTGGATGAGACCCTTGGGTTTGGCGGAGGTGCCCGAGGTGTGGATCAGGAAGCCGGGCTCGTTGGCCTCCATGGGCTCCGGTGGGCAGTCGGCGCTGGCGGTGGCCATGAGGTCCGCGTACCAGAGGTCCCGGCCCGGCACCATGGGGACCTCGCCGCCCATGCGCTGGACGACCACCACGTGCTCGATGGCGGCGATGCCTTCCATGGCCGTGTCGAGGGTCTCCTTCAGGATGACCCGCTTGCCGCGGCGCACGCTGGCATCCGCCGCCACGACCACCTTGGGTTGGGCGTCCTCCAGGCGCTCCCGCACGGCCTGGGCGGAGAACCCCGCGAAGATCACCGCGTAGATGGCCCCGAGGCGGTAGCAGGCGTGGCAGGCCACGAAGGCCTCCGGGATGTTGCTCATGTAGACGGCGACCCGGTCGCCCTTCCGCACGCCCAGGCCCTTCAACACCGACGCGAAGCGGCCCACGGCATCCAGCAGCTGCGCATAGGTCCAGGCCTCGCGGGCCCCGTCCTCACGCTCCCAGTACACGGCCACCTTGTCGGGCTGGGTGCGGGCATGGCGGTCCACGCAGTTGAGCGAGACGTTGCTGCGTCCACCCTTGAACCAGGTGAAGTCGGGAAAGCCGCCCTCCAGCGTCTTCTGCCAGGGCGTGTACCACTCCAGCTCCCCGGCGATCTCGGCCCAGTAGCCCTCGGGATCCTGCCGGGCCCGCTCCAGGTAGGCCAGGGTCTCCTCCGGGCTCATGGGCGCCTGGGCCTTGAGGGCCGCCGTGGGCGGGATCAGGGGCTTCCCGAGGTAGATGGGGGGATCTTGTTCGCTCATGGGGCTCTCGGTCGCGAAAAAAGGAGGGTGGATACCGCAAGGTTAGCGCAAGGAAGGGTGGTGTTAACTCCCCCAAAAGGCAGACGGGGATGACCCAAATCACATGTCCGCACAGGTTAAAAGAGCCATCGGTAAACTGACATCGAGGTCAAGTCTGACCCGCCCGTGCCGATGCGGGGAGCCAAAGGATCAAGGCATGTCGAAGGGCCGTACGGGAGCCATCCTCGCCAGCGCCGGAGCCCTGCTCCTGGCGGGCGCGGTGCCCGCCTTCGGCCAGGTTCGGGGCGCCGTGGCCACGGCCTCGGCCGAGATCTGCCAGCCCGTCTCCATCC
>CAIRAS010000353.1 GCA_903876615.1 uncultured Holophagaceae bacterium | reverse complement strand
TGGAGAGGGCCAGGGCGGCGGACTCGGGGAAGCGGTAGGACGGGAAGGTCCGGTGCACCCCGCCACCGTCGCCCAGAGCACCGGCGGCCCCCACGGCCACGGCGCCGCTGACGCCCATGAGGGAGAGCAGCGTGGGCTTGGCGATGCCGGTGGCGCGCTCGGCTCGCACTGCCGCGCGGCGGATGGCCCGGGCCACCAGGTTCGGGTCGCAGTCCCCCACGCAGGCGAAGGTGGCGATGAGGGCATCGACGTCGGGGTGCTCCAGGGCCGCCAGGCAGGCCCGCTCATAGTGCTCGGCGGTGGCCATGGTGTGGAGGTCCACCACGCCCGGACCGGCTAGCTGCATGCCGTTGGACTCGCAGGCGTCGGCGCAGATGGTGGCGACGCCGCCGGAGTTGCTCACCACCGCCACCCGGTTGCCCCGGGGCAGGGGCTGATGGGACAGCAGCAGGGCGATGTCGAAGAGCTCTTCCAGGGTGTCCGCCCGGATCACGCCGGCCTGGTGGAACAGGGCCTCCACTTCCGCGTCGTCCCGGGGGCTGGCGCCGATGTGGGCCTGGGCCATGCGGCGGCCGGCGTGGCTGCGGGCGCTCTTGACGCAGAGCACGGGCTTGCGGTGGGAGATGCGGCGGGCCAGGCGGGCGAAGCGGCGGGGGTTGCCGAAGGTCTCCAGGTAGAGGAGGGCCACATCCGTGTCCGGGTCTTCTTCCCAGTACTGGAGCAGGTCATTGCCGGAGACATCCGCCCGGTTGCCCGCGGAGACGAAGGTGGAGAAGCCCAGGCCGCGCTCGGCGGCGTATTTCAGGATCACCACGCCCAGGGCCGCGGAGTGACTGAAGAACCCGACGCGCCCCCGGGGCGGCATGGCGGAGGCGAGGCTGGCGTTCAGCTGGACGGCGGGGTTGGTGTTGAGGAGGCCCAGGCAGTTGGGCCCCACCAGCCGCGCCCCCCGGCTGCGGGCCAGGTGCAGCAGGCGCTCCTGGCGTCGGGCACCGTCGGGGCCGGACTCCGCGAAGCCCGCGGCCAGGGCCAGGAGGCCCCGGGCGCCCTTGTCGAGGGCAGCCTTGGCCATGGGGACCACCTTGGTGGCCGGGACCGCCAGGACCACCAGGTCCGGCGCCTCCGGCAGGGAGTCCAGGGAGGGATAGGCCCGCACCCCCTCGATGGCCCGGGCGTGGGGGTTGACGGGGTAGACCACCCCCTTGAAGTGGCCTTGCAGGATGTGGCGGAAGATGGCGTTGCCCACGGAGCCGGGATCCCGCGAGGCGCCCACCACGGCCACGGTCTCAGGGCGCAGCAGGGGCACCAGCGAGTTCGCAGCGGCCACGCGCTCCCGGATCTCGGCCCGCTCCCGCTGGGCCTGCGGGGCACTGAGGGGGAAGTGCACGTGGATGATGCCGCCCTCCATGGCCCGGCGGGTCTCGAAGCCGGAGTCCCGGAAGACGTTGCTCATCTTCTCGTTCTCGTAGAGCACGTCCGCTTCGAAGCCCAGGTAGCCGGCCCCGGCGGCGAGACCTGCCAGACGCTCGAGGATCAGGCTGCTGATGCCCCGGCCCTGGTGCTCGTCCGCGACCATGAAGCTGACCTCGGCGTTGGCGCCGCCCTCGCCCACGTAGTTGCCCAGGCCCAGGACCCGCTCCTCGGCACCCTCACCTTCGACCGCCAGGAGGCAGGCCCGCAGGTGGGGATTTTCCATGCAGAGCTCTTCCACGAACTTGCGGGCGATGCGGGAGATGCCGCCCATGAAGCGCATGGACAGGGCTTCCTGGGAGAGGCCCCGGATGAAGGTCTCGACCCGGTCCACGTCCTCGGGGGTGGCGATCCGGAGGTAGATCCCCTGGCCGTCCTTGAGGAGGACGAACTCCCGGTAACCGGCGCCGTCAGGAATGATGCTGAACAAGGGGAGCCCCATGAAAATCGGTCGCGACGCGATCACCCTACCACGCCTGCCAGTCCACTGTTCTGATTCAGGGGGCTTTCTTGTCCATTGTGTCATCTTTCGTTCTAGACGGTGGCGACTCCTCATCATAAATTGGAGAGATCACCCCTTTCCAGGAGAGCTGTATGAACGAACGAGAGGCCTTCCTCAGTGCCCGGCAGTTCATGTTCGAGAACAGCCATGATCGAGTCGCTGCCTGCAAGGGGTTCAAGTGGCCCGTGCTCGAGAACTTCAACTGGGCCCTGGATCACTTCGATGTGATGGCGGCCGGGAACGAGAAGCCGGCCCTCTGGATCGTGGAGGAAGGCGGTAGCGAGACCAAGGTCTCCTTCCAGGAGATGAGCCAGCGCAGCAACCAGGTGGCCAATGCCCTCCGCGGGCTGGGCGTCAAGCGTGGCGAGGGTGTGCTCATCATGCTCGACAACGTGCGCCCCCTCTGGGAAGTGCTGCTGGCCTGCATCAAGCTCGGCGCCGTGATGGTGCCCTCCACGCTGCTCCTGAGCCCGGCAGACCTGACCGATCGCCTCGAGCGGGGTGGCATCCGTCACCTGGTGGTGGACTCCGCCCAGACCGCCAAGTTCGACGGCATGGATGCCTCCCTCACGCGCATCTGCGTGGGCGACGCCGTGCCGGGCTGGCATGACGTGTCCACCTTGTACAGTGGCTCCACCACCTACGTTCCGGATGCCCCGACCAAGGCCACGGACCCCCTGCTGCTCTACTTCACCTCGGGGACCACCGCCAAGCCCAAGCTCGTGCTGCACACGCACCAGTCCTACCCAGTGGGCCACCTGTCCACCATGTTCTGGGTGGGCCTGCGCGAGGGCGACGTGCACTACAACATCAGTTCGCCGGGCTGGGCCAAGCACGCCTGGAGCAGCTTCTTCGCGCCCTGGAACGCCGGGGCCTGCATCTTCGTCTACCGCGCCGCACGCTTCAGCGCCTCCGCCACCCTCAAGGTCATCGTCGACAAGGAAGTCACCACCCTCTGCGCCCCCCCGACGGTGTGGCGCCTGTTCATCCAGGAAGACCTCAAGGCCTACCCGGTGAAACTGCGCGAGCTGGTGG
>CAIRAS010000352.1 GCA_903876615.1 uncultured Holophagaceae bacterium | reverse complement strand
CCCACAAGGCCTTCGCCGCGAGGGAAGATGGCCTCCAGGTGAGGACTGCCTTCACCGCGCTTCACGGGGAGCACGAGGCCTTGATCGCCATTGAACAGCCCCCGGCGTGAGTCATTGGAGAGAACCATGACGGGTTCGCCGGCGAGGAAGCGAGGCTGCCACTCCAGGCTATCTGAGGCGGCCTCCAGGGCGAGGGTATGCAGGTGGTGGTTAAGTTGCTCCACACCGCCCAGGTCAGGCCCCTCATTTACAGGGCAGAGCAATCGGAAGCCGTCGAAGTGAGACAGCAACGCCCGGGCTCGCGCCACGTCGATCTCCACCCACCCGTTGGCATCGTGACGGAGAGGTGGAAGTACTCGCGTATGCCAGGCCGCTGTTCCCAGGCCACCCCATACGCGTTCATTCATCCATCGATCCAGGAAGGCGGCCATCCACCTGCCTCTGGGTGCCTGTTGTTCCACCAGCCATACGCCACCCTGACCGGAGGCCTCCTCCAGTGAACCCAGGCGAATGCCCTGCTCGCCCCACAACTCCAGGGTTCGGAATGGATCGTTGATTCGCTCCGCCTGAAGGAGGATATGCCGACCTTTGGGGTTCCTGGGATCCATGCGGTAGCTCTCGCGCAGGGTCACCGTCGCCGCAGGCAGGTTCGCGACCAGCTCACGGAAGGCCGCACCTGGATCCACGGAAGGAAGCTGATCTGCATCCCCTAGAAGCACGAGTCGTGCGTCTGGCGCCAAGGCTTCCAGCAGCGCTTCCAGAAGTTCGAGACCAATCATGGAGGCCTCGTCCACGATGACGAGATCTGCGGGAAGGGGATTGTCTGCGTTATGTCTGAAACCGCCCACACCGGGGTGATAGCCAAGGGCCCGGTGGAGGGTCTTTGGTGCAGGACCCTCCTTCCGAAGCAGGACATCAATCTCATCCGGTGTATGGATGCCATCCAGGCCGAGTCGAACGGCTTCGCCCATGCGCTGGGCAGCCTTCCCTGTGGGTGCGGCCAGAAGGATACGATCCAGAGCCACAGGGTGCTCCTGGCGCTGAAGGGCCCGCAGCAGGGCCACAACAATGGAGGTCTTGCCCGTGCCCGGTCGACCGGTGATCAGAGTCAGCGGGGACGCTTGGGAGAGGGCCACGGCGCGCTGTTGATCAATGTTCAGGCGGACTGGATCGATCAGAACCTGCTCGGAAGGTGTTCCAGGTGTGAAGGGATGAGCCAATCGAGCCTGTAGGGTGGTGGCGACTCGCTCCTCAGACGCCCTCAGCCGTTGGGACGAAAGCCAGCGGCCCTCGCGAATCAACGGGCGTCCCGTGCCCCCAACAAGAACTTCCAACTCGGGGCTAGCGAGGGCCTGCACGATGGCATCCCAGGGCCCCATGGCCCTGGCAAGGGGCTCCGGCCAGGTGGGGCTCTCCAGATCCACCTGGCTGTGCCCTTCGCTTTCTGAAACCAACACACTGAGCAGGATCCAGAAGGCGTTGGGGCGGGCTTCAAGGGATGGAATCAATTGAGCCAACCGATGGGCCACGGCGCATAACGACGGGTCCAGGCTGAGGTCGCTCAGAACTGACTGAGCCTGATTCAGGGTGTCCTGCCAGGAACGGGAGCCGAAGCATCCGACAGGGGAGACCATTCTCGGATCAGCCAAGGATCACCTCCTGGTGGACCCGCTCAAGGTCGTGTTTCCAGCCCTGGACCTCCACCCAGGTTGGGCGCATGGACCAGGTGCCCTTTCCGGGGAGTCCCCGGAGAAAGACATAGAGGATCCCGCCAAAGCGGGCCTCGTAGGCCGATTCGTCCCGGATGTCGAGAAAGGCCAGGCAGGCCAGAAGGTAGACCTGAGCCTGAAGCAGGTAGTGCTCCATGACAGCTCGATGAAGGGTGTCCGGCTCGTAGTCGGAGAGCAGGTTGCTCTTCCAATCGAGCAGGTAAATGCGGCCACCATGCTCGCAGAGCACATCGATGGAACCCTTGATCAGATCCTTCTCGCCCGGGAAGCGTTCGGCGTCAAGGAACCTGGAGAAAAAGTCCACCTCTCGCAGCAGGCGCTCCGCTTGGCTGATCACAACGCTGCCCCCCCAGGCGAGAGGAAGATCCACGCTAAGGCCCGCATGGACCACCTCGGCGACCTTGGAGGCAGAAGAGCGGGGGAGACCGTGGAGGTCCAACGTCTCCCGGATCTTCGCCTGCACCTCGGGACGTCGGGACCAAGGCTCAAGGGCTTCCAGGGTGCTGAGGTCCACCCACTCCAGAAGCTCATGCAGGGCCTGGCCGGTGTGAGTGCCTCTGGGGAGGTCTCCTGCTGAGGGGCGGACTCCCACCTGATCACGGTCGCCACTGATGATGGGTTCCATGGCCTCGATGCGGCCTTGGAGGGCTGTAAACGAGGTGGTCACGAAGGGCCTCGCCAGCTTGGCCTGAGCCACGTAGTCAAAAGATGGCGCTTCTGGAAGCGCGGGGAGTGTCACTCCCTCGGGCAGGGCGGGAACGGATTCCTCCATCGATGTACTGCCGAGTGCCAGGACTGGTTCCCAGGTGAAGAGATCCTCTCGTTTTCCATTCATGTCGATCAGGCGCTTGTTCAAGGTGTCATAGGCACAGTTGAGCTTCCTCAGCTCGCCCTTGGCGGTGCTCTGATTGAACGCACAAAGGATCAGCTTGGCCTGGGCACGGGTCATCCCTACGTAGAGCAGCCGTTCATGTTCCTCTTGGGTTTCCTGTTTATCCTGCTCCTTTACGGCGGCAGAGGCGCCCCCCAGACAGAGGCAGCGTTCGCCTCCCTGGTGGAAACGAAGGAGGCTGGAACTGCGTCCCTTCCCGAAGGCGAAGATGGCGACAATCGGTGCTTCCAGGCCTTTGGCGGCATGGAGGGTGAGGATCTGGACAGCGTTCCTATCGCCTTCCAGGCGCTGCAAGTCGGCTTCCTCGGCGGAGGGTTTCTCAACGCCACTGCGCCACCGCTCCAGCTGTCGGATGAGGTCTTCCAGGGTGACCCCGCGCTGGGTGGTCACCTTCAGCAGCGATTCGGCAATGTGGTTGAAGTTGACTAGGGAGCGGTAGCCCGTCTCTGTCAGGAGCAGGCGCCTGGTGAGCCCACTCTCCTCTTGCATGGCGTCGAGCAGCTCTCCGAAGCGGTGCTGCTGGGCCAGGCTGCCCCATTCCAGCAGGCGCTGGATGGCAGGGTGCTCCTCCGGGAGGGTGGGCAGGGATCGCAACTCCTCGAGGTCGTAGCCGAAGAACGCGGTCAGAAAGGCCCGCAGTTGCAGCGAACGGTTCCGGGGATCCGACACGGCCCGCAGCACATCCAGCCACTCCTCGGCCTCACGGGTCTGGAACAACCCCTTCTGCTTGTAAAAGGCGCAGGGGATGCCCTCGGCCCTAAGGGCCTTGGCCATGAGCTCACCTTCAGAGGCCTTGCCCACGAGGACCTGAACATCACCAAAGCCCAGGGTCCGTTCCTTGTCGGGTTCCCCGAAGGCGATCCCACTGGCGACGAGGCCCTGGATCCGCAAGGCCAGTTGGTGGGCCAGGCGCTTCCACAAGCGTTGGCCACCCTCCATGGTGTCGAGCACCAGGACGTCCACGGGCTTGATGGGCTGCTCCGTGACCTTGGCAGTCAGGTTTGGTCGGCCACAGCTCACCGCCTTCGGATAGAGGGCTGGATCACCGAAGAAACTGTCCGCACCGTTCCCCGTCAGGACGTGGTTGTAGGCATCGATGACTGCTTGGGTGGAACGGTAGTTCTGTTCCAGGCGCTTGGGGTTGGAGGACCCGAGAATTTCCCGACAAGCCTCCTGGTAGGTGGGAAGGTCCCCGCCTCGGAAGCCATAGATGGCCTGCTTGGGATCGCCGATGATCACCAGGCGGCGTTCATCCTGAAGGAAGATCCGCCTGAACACCTTCCATTGAAGCGGATCGGTGTCCTGGAATTCGTCCACCAGCGCGATGTCATAGCGCTGGCGAAGGCGCTGGGCCAGGGCCTCGCCATCAGCAGAGTCGAGGGCCTCCACCACGCCGTGGATCATGCCCTGGAATGTAAAGAGCCCTTCGGCCTGTTCCAGACGATGCTGTGTCTCGCGGACCTCATTCATGAAGATGTGGGCCTGGAGAGCCTCGGGGCTGAGCAGCGAGGCTTCTCCCTGAGCCAGCCAGGCATGCAGCGGGCCGTGGTCGCCGCTCAACGCGCGGGTGGCATTCCAGAGTGGACCCAGGCTCAGGTCATCGAATACCTGTGCCCGCCGGTAATCGCTGGTCGCCGTTGGCAAGCCTGCCGCCAGGGCGGTCAGGGCCTTGGTGGCAGAGCCGATGGTTTTATGGTGCACCTTCGCCGTCTTCCAGTCCGAGGCGAGCGCATCCGCCTGGGCGAACCACGTCAGGTCCAGTGCCCCGATCCAGGCCTTCCAGGTGTCCAACCGAGGCAGCAGCTCGCCTCCGTCGGAATGGACGCTCCAGAGATCGTCTTCAAGTCCTTCCATGGTCTTGCCGGCTGCCAAGGCGGCTTCGAGCATGGCCTGCTGCTCGGGATCCTGGGTAAAGACTCGACTCAGCGCATCCCGGAAGGCACGACCGAAGATCGCTCGTTCGTCGGCCAGTTCCCGATCGAACAGGGTGCGCCCTTCCAGGGCGGATTCCTGGAGGACCTGTCGGCAGAACCCGTGGATGGTCGAGATGGAGGCCCGTTCAAAGCCTCGCAGGGCCGCCGACAGGCGTTCTTTCGCCTCGGCATCCACCTCCCAGAAGGTCGCCGAATCATCATCCTTGGT
>CAIRAS010000351.1 GCA_903876615.1 uncultured Holophagaceae bacterium | reverse complement strand
GGCCCGGGACGAAGACGGCGGCCTCACCCGCTCGGGCCTCCCGGCGGGGACCCTCGACTTCATGGCCCCGGAGGTGCTCATCGGCGCCGGGCCCCTGGACTTCCGGGTGGATGTCTACGCCCTGGGCGCCACCGCCTATGCCCTGCTGGCGGGCCAGCCGCCGTTCCGCTCCACCACGCACCTCGGACCCAACGCCACCACCTCCCGGCTGCCCACGGGACCGAACGAGGGCACCCAGCTGCTGCGGCGCATCCTGGAGGAGGATCCGCCCCCCCTGAACAACACGCCCCGAGACCTGCAGGTCATCGTGGCCAAGGCCATGGAGAAGGCCCCGGCGGAGCGCTACAGCAGCGCCGAGGCCTTCGCCGAGGACCTGGTCCGCTTCCAGCGGGGCGAGCCCATCCAGGCCCGGCAAGCCACCACCTTCGACCGCCTGCTCAAGTGGAGCCGTCGCAACCCCACCGCCGCCCGGGCCTCCGTGGCCGCTCTGCTCACCCTCAGCCTGGGCCTGGGCTTCGGCTTCTGGACCACGCGCCGCGCCGCCCGCCAGTCTCTGGAGGCAGCCCGCCTCGGCGCCCTGGCCGAGGCCATGGAAGCCCGAGTCCGCCAGGAACAGCTCTCTCCACCGCACGACCTGACGCCGGTACGCACCCAGGTGCGAAAGCATGCGGAGCGTCTTGAGGCCGCCGCCGGAGAGGGCGGCCCAGCCGCCTTCGCCCGGGGCCGCGCTCTGGAGCTGCTGGGGGACTGGACCCGCTCCCGGGTGGCCTTCCAGCGGGCCTGGGACACGGGGTTCCGCAATCCCCAGGCCGCCGATTCTCTGGGGCTGGCCCTCATCCGCATCTACGACCAGGACCTGCGCCGCGGCCGGGCCACCCTGGCCCCCGAGGCCCTCAAGGCCCTCCAGGCCCACCTGGATCGCAGCCTCCATGACCCAGCCCTGGCCCTCCTGGCCCAAGGGGATCCCGCCGGCTGGCGTGGCCCCTGGGCCCGGGCCATCCACGCCACCCTGCACCGCCAGTTCCAGGAAGCCCGCGAGCAGGCCCGCACCATCCGTCAGCGCGACCCGCAGCGCTACGAGGCCTGGACCCTCGAGGGCGAGATCTGGAACGCCGAGGCCCACCGCCGGGCCGAGGAGGGCAAGGACGCCGAGGCCCGCGCTGCCCTGGACCAGGCCCAGCAATGCCTGGACCAGGCCCTGGCCTGGGGCCGCAGCGACCAGCGCCCCCTGGAGGCCCTCGCCCGCCTGCACATCCAGCGGGCCGCCCTGCAGGTGAATGCCGGGATCGACACCGTCGCTGAGACCCAGGCCGCCGGCCAGTGGATCGAGCGGGCCATGGCCCTCACCCCGGATAACCCCGACCTGCTGGCCCAGAAGGCCGCCTCCCTGTATCAGCAAGCCCTCAGCCCCCAGCCCACGGCCTGGCCCGTCCGGGGCAGGCTCTGCGAGCAGGCCATCCAGTTCCTGGATCAGGCCGCTGCCCTGAGGCCGGGGACCCCGGCGTTCCTCACCTACCTGACGGAGATGTGGGGCTCTCTGGCCCTGGTGCAGATCAACCAGGGCCAGTCGGCCCGCACCGCCGTGGAGCGGGGTCTGGCAAGGATTCGCGAGGCCGAGATCCTCACGCCGGAGGATCCCGGTGTCCCCCGCCTGGACCTGTTCATGCGCACCCGGGAGTATCAGGTCCTGCGGGCGGAGGGCAAGGACCCCGAGCCCGCCCTGCGCGCCGGGTTGGCCTCCGCTGCCCGGGCCCTGCAGCTGAATGCCGTCAACCCCGCCTCCGTCCAGACCTGGCGGGTCACGCTGCAGATGGAGCTGGGCCGCGAGGCCTGGCGCCACGGCAAGGACCCCCGCCCGGAGCTGATGGGGGCGGCAGCCGATGTGGAGACCCTGCTGAAGCAGGCCCCGGACTCCCTCCCCATCCTGCAGAACGCCGCCAACTCGCTCTACATGGCCGCGGACCAGCTCACGGACCTGGACGGCGAGGTGGATCGCTTGACCGCCCGAGCCTTGGAGCTGGCGGACCAGGGCCTGGCCAAGGCCCCGGGCCACGAGGCCCTCCTGCGCCTGAAGGGGCAGATTCTCATGGTGCAGGCCTACTGGGCCTGCCTGCAGGACCGGGAGCCCGGCCGGCCGCTGGCTGAGGCCCGCCGTGTGCTCGTCGCCGCCGCGGGCCAGGGCAAGGGGATGGTGGTCTTCAACGAGGTCTTCGCCCTGCTGTCGCTGGTGGAGGCCCGCTGGGCCCTGCACCAGGGCTACTCGCCGGAGGCGGCGCTGGGCGATGTGGAGCGCCGCCTCCAGCCCCTGCTGAAGAGCCCCAACGCCCAGCCGGGCGTTTACCAGAACCTGGCACTGGCGGCCCTGGTGCGCGGCCAGTGGGCGCAGCGAAACAGGCTACCCATCCAGGAAAGAGTAAAAGGGGGCCACGCCGCCATCACCCAGGCCATCCAGCAGGACCCTGGGGATCCCGGCCTCCGGGTGATCCAGGCCCGCCTGTACGCGCTGGCGGGGGACAAGGGCGCGGCCACCCAGAGCCTGGAGGCAGCCCGGAAGCTCAATGCCCTGATCGAAGGCGGGGCGGAATACCGCCGCGCGCTGCGGGAGTCGGGCCCGGGTTGAACCCATCGGCCCGGGGTGGCCTAGCCGGTATTTTGAAAGCGCACCTGTTCGGTCTCATCTCGGGAACCGAAGGTTGGGTATCAACCCACCCACCCCAGGAGCTCCCATGATCCGCACCGCCATCTCCCGCTTCGTTCCCGCCACCGTGGCCGTCTCCCTCCTGGCGGTTCTGCTGGCCTGGGGCGGCGACGCCTCCGCCCAGGCCGTCCCGTCCGCAGATCCCGCCTTCCTAAGCACGGGCATGGACCTGGTTTTCACCGGCAGCCAGAACCCCACCCCAGCCGCAGCAACGGCCGGGCCTGCGGAGCCTGCCGCCTGCCTCACGACCGGCATGGACCTCGTCTTCACCTGCGACCCGATCAGCCCTGCCCCCGAGTCAGCGTCCTTCCGCGGGACGGCTGAGATCAGCTACGCCACGACGGGCATGGACCTCTGCGTCGTCCTGGGCGACCCGACTCCCACCGGGCGGCAGCCCCAGGTGGCGGGCCTGGTCTCAGGTGTCAGCTACCTGAGCACCGGGATGGACCTCTGGCTGGCCCCCCTGGGAGTGGCCACCGGTTTCTGAGTCGGGGCCCCGCCAAAGTCGTTGAGAACAGCGGGGGCGCACAGGCGCCCCCGCTGTGATATTTCGGGTTCGGCCTGTATTTTTTAAACATAGATATTGGATTATTTTAACTGTTTTTTAATATTTTAGTCTTGTAGCTGTAACCAATCGGCAGAAGATGATCAAAACCTAAAGCGGTGAAAGCGCCCATGGCCGACCCCTCCCCGGATTCGATTGATCGCCGCCAGCACCGCGGCCCCTGGCGGTTCCTCTACATGGATCTGAAGACCTTCCTGCGCCGCTTCCTCGGCTGGGGCTGAGCGCCTCCGCGGTGCGTCAGGCCTGCTTTTGCAGCCACCGGTTGTAGATCCACAGGCTGAGGGCGCTGCCCAGACCGAAGAGCGTGAGGATGATCCAGCCGGTGGCAGCGGCTTTGGGATCCAGCTTCAGCAGGCCATCTGCCTGCTTCACGGCGCCCTTGCACATGACGTCGTTGAACAGCCAGGCGCCCGCCGGGCCGCCGATGAGGCTGCCGATGGCCATGGGCAGGTTGGCGTAGCCCAGGAAGAGGCCCTCCTGGCCCTTGGGCGCCAGGGAGCCGATGTACTCGTAGAGGCGACTGGAGGCGAACAGCTCGCCGAAGGCAATGAGGGCCACCGTCATCACAATGAAGAGGCTGCCCATGGGCAGCAGCAGCTTCGCCGTGACGCCCCCCGCCATGAACAGCGGCGCCACGTTGATGAGCATGGACAGGCCGATGATCACCGTGCCCACGATGATGGACTTGATGGGCGGCAGCTTGCCGAAGGTCTTGGTGATGAGGAGCTGGAACAGCACGATGGTGATGGGGTTGGCCATGGTGTAGAGGTCCATGGCCGGAGTCAGCTCCACCGTCTTCTTCACGTAGAGCGGCAGCACGTTGTAGACCTGGTTGTAGATGAAGTAGAAGCCGCTGCTCACCACCAGGAACATGGCGAAGCGGCCACTGCCCAGCACCTTGACCATGCCCAGCAGCACCTCGGGGATGGTGCGCTTGGGCTTGGCCGGCTCCCCGGTGGTGTCGGGATCCCGGTAGCGCAGCAGCACCACCAGGAAGGCCAGGACCGCCGCCACCATCGACACGATGAAGATGGTGTCGAGCTTGCCGAGCTTGGTCCGCACGAAGAAGGCCGTGAGGCGGCCGAACACGCTGCCCAGGTTGATGACCATGTAGAAGATGGCGAAGGCCAGGGTGGCCTTGCCCAGGTGGGTGCGCTGGACAGTGCCGGCGATGCAGGGCTTCACGAAGGAGCCGCCGATGCCAATGAGCACGATGGCCGCAGCCACGGGCACCATCACCCCCGCCCCGGCGGTGACCTCCTTGCCGGCCTGCAGGGCCAGGGTCTGGCCCCCGAACCACACGGGGTAGCCCATGAGGAAGTAGCCGCACACCAGCAGGACGCAGGCGATGAGCAGGCTGCGGCGGAAGCCGATCTGGTCGGCGATGGTGCCGCTGAGGATGGGCAGGAAGTAGACCAGGAACCAGAGCACGCCGTTCAGCGTGCTGGGCCAGTAGTCCCCCAGGCCCAGGCGGGCCAGGTAGATGACGATGAAGCTGGCCATGGAGTAGTAGGCCGCCCGCTCGAACAGCTCCGTCAGGTTGGCGTTCCAGTAGCTGGCGGGGAAGGCATACTTCTCGCGGAAAGTCGGTTCCTGGCTCATGCACACCTCGGGATCCGCCCCAGTGTGCCAGAAGCAGGCCGTGCCGCCCTTCTCCGGGAGGTCGGGCGGCGGCCTTGTATACTGCGGATGGAGGAGCCGGTGATCCGAGCGGTGGTCATGGACAAGCTGAGGGAGAGGCTGCCTGGGCTGCAGGCGCGCTATGGCATCACCTCCCTGGGCCTCTTCGGTTCCGTCGCCCGGGACGAAGATGGCCCCCACAGTGACGTGGACCTACTCGTGGGCTTCCTCGGGGATCCCACCTTCGCCCGCTACATGGGGCTGAAGGAAGAGCTGGAAGCCCTGCTGGAGCGCAAGGTGGACCTCGTCACCACCACGGGCCTCAAGCCCCGCATCCGAGACCGGGTCCTGGCCGAGCTGCTCGATGTCGCGTGACCCCGGCCTCTATCTCCAGGACATCGACGCGGGCGGCGAAAAGATCTGCCTGCTGGTGGCGGGGATGGATTTCGAAACCTTCACGGACGACTGGCGCACCCGGGACGCGGTGCTCCACAACCTGAAGGTCATCGGCGACGCCGTGCGGCGCCTGCCGGAGTCCTTCAAGGCCCGCCAGCCCCAGATCCCCTGGTCGCGCATCGTGGGGTTCCGGGACGTGCTGGCCCACGCCTACTTCACCCTGGACGACACCATCGTCTGGGACCTGGTCCAGAACGAGATCCCGCCCCTCCTGGCCGTCGCCCGCCAGATGCTAACCGAGCTTGATGGGCCAGCCTGAGCTCAGTGGTCTTCGTTTTCTTCGGTGAGGTGCAGGGTCACGGGGCCGCCGGGCTCGATGTGATCGACGCCGGCGGGGATCACCGCCAGGGCGTTGGCCACGAGCATGGAGGACAGGATGGCGGAGCCCTGGGGGCCCGTGAGGCGGGCCTTGAGGTGGCCTTCCTCCCGCCGGGCCACCACGCGGAGGAAGGTCGTGCGGCCGTCGCCGGCCTTGCCGGACCAGCCGCCTTCCAGCGCCGCCTCGGCCACCGGCCGGTGGAGCTTCCCGAAGCCCATGAGCTGCCGCAGGGCGGGCCGCACGTACT
>CAIRAS010000350.1 GCA_903876615.1 uncultured Holophagaceae bacterium | reverse complement strand
GTGCCGAAGGAAAGGCCTTCCTGAAGACGCTGGCGAAGTGAAGCTGGAGATCACCCCCAGCTTCCTGGCGTCCGCCCTGACCCAGGAGCTGCCCGTGCGGCGCGGTGTCCTGAAGATGCTCGAGGTGGCAGGACAGCTCAGCCTGGCCGAGCTGCTCAGGCACCAGGGCGTGCACCTGGAGAAGCTGAGCAACCTGAAGGGGCCGGACGAAACCGCCCTGTATTCCCTGCGGGTCACCCGTGCTGCCCGGGCCCTGGCCACGGTTCGCGGCGACACCCTGATCCTGCGCTATGTGGAAGCTGACCACGACAAGGCCTATCACTGAGGCCAAGGCCTGCCGCATCCGGACAGCGGGCTACCGCAGAGGACGACCGAGTGAAAAGCAAAAGGAATTAACCACAAAGGGCACAAAGAACACAAAAAAGCAAAAGGGCTTATCCACAGATTTCACAGATTACACAGATTTTTAAAAGCATTAGCCGGGGATGCACGGGGATAAGGCACGGGGATAAGGTGTGGGGCTCAGGGCCAGCATGGGCACCCCGGGATGACTTCCGGCACCGCCGGAAGCCGCCCCCGGCGGGCCCTTGCGGGGAGTGGGCCGGCGCGCAATCTGTGAAATCTGTGGATCCGCTGTTGATCTTTAATGGCAGTTATCCCCGTCCATCCCTTTGATCCCCGTCAAAAGCTTTTGAAACAGGGATGAAGGGGATGAAGGGGATAACCGCAAAACGGCAAAGGGCACCAAGGGTGTATTCCTCTGTGCCCTTTGTGTTCTTTGTGGTTAAAAAGTCAGTTCTCTTTGCGGTGAAATTACTCCGCCGCAGCCTGGGTCAGCAACCCCCACAGAGCCTCCACATGCCTCCGCTCGGTGGTCTCGGCGCCGATGCTCACTCGCAGCATCTGGGTGCCTTTGAGGACGGAGGGCGTGAGGTAGGCTTTGCCGCTGTCGTTGATGCGCTGGGCGATGGCGAGGTTGTGGGTGGCGAGGGCGGGTTCGTCCAGGCCGGGCTTGCGGTGCCGAATGCACACGGTCTGCAGGGGCACGGGGGCCAGGCGCTCCCAGTCGGGGGCGGCGTCCACCTGGGCCTGCAGCCACTGGGCGTGCTCCAGGTCCCGGCGCAGGCGGGCCTGCAGGCCTTCCACGCCCACGTCCATGAGGTAGAACCACAGCTTCAGGGCCCGGAAGCGGCGGCCCAGCTGGATGTGCCAGTCCCGGAAGTTGCTCACCTGGCCGTCCTGGGCGGTGCGCAGGTAGACCGGGTTGGTGCTCATGACGCGGATCAGGTGCTGGGGGTCGCGCACGTAGTAGGCGCTGAAGTCGAAGCCCACGCCCATCCACTTGTGGGGGTTGAAGACCAGGCTGTCGGCGCCCTCGATGCCCGCCCACATCCAGCGGCACTCGGGCAGCACCATGGCCGTGCCCGCCAGGGCCGCGTCCACGTGGAGCCAGAGGCCGTGCTCCTGGGCCAGGGCCGCCAGCTCGGCCACGGGGTCCAGGGCCGTGGTGCCTGTGGTGCCCACGGCAGCCACGATGGCGCAGGGCCGGAAGCCGCAGGCCAGATCCTTCTCGATCTCGGCCCGCAGCAGGTCCACCCGCAGGGCGTGGCTCTCGTCCGTGGGGATGAGCCGCAGGAAGCTGCGGCCGAAGCCCGCCAGCAGGGCGGCCTTCTCGATGCTGCTGTGCCCCTGGTCCGAGGCATAGACCACCATGGGCGCCTCGCCGCCCTGCAGGCCCTCGCCGTTCTGGGCGAAGTCCGAGGTGCGCTCCCGGGCGCAGAGCAGGGCCGTGAAGGTGGCGGTGCTGGCGGTGTCGTGGATGACGCCGGTGAAGGCGGGGCTGAGGCCCACCATCTGCCGCAGCCAGTCCATGACCACCTCCTCGACTTCGGTGGCCGCGGGGCTGGTCTGCCAGCTCATGCCCTGGGCGCCGAGGCCCGCCGTGGCCAGGTCCGCGAGGATGGAGCTGTAGCTGGTGTTGCTGGGGAAGTAGGCGAAGAAGGACGGGTGGTTCCAGTGGGTGATGCCCGGCAGGATGTCCCGGTCCAGGGCCGCCAGCGCCTGGTCCAT
>CAIRAS010000349.1 GCA_903876615.1 uncultured Holophagaceae bacterium | reverse complement strand
CTCATGCCCGAGCTCTTCCTGCCTGAGAAGGCCCAGGGACTCACGGTCTCGGTCTACTACCAGGTGACTGGCGAGGGGGGCGGCGACTATGCCTGCCTCATCGAGAACGGGGCCTTCACGCTCAAGCGCGAGGCCAAGCCGGACGCCACCTCGGTGGTGGTGATTGGTGCCGAGGACTGGATCGCCCTGAGCGAGGGCAAGCTCGATCCCATGCAGGCCTTCATGACCGGCAAGCTCAAGGGCACCGGCGACCTGGGCCTGCTGCAGAAGTTTCCGAAGTTCTTCAAGAAGCCCCAGAAGCAGGGGGGCCCCGTCAAGGCCCTCAAGGACCTGGTATCCGCCCGCCTGGCCCTGACCGGGGCTGGCCTCAAGGTCACCGTGGGCAGTGAGAGCTGGGGCGAGGGCGCCGAGCTGACCGGGGACGAGGCCGCGGTGCGCGGGCTGATCTGCGGCCTGTCCGAGCCCGGCCCGGCCCTGCTGGGCGGCCAGCTGCGCTTCTCTGGTGACCTAGGCCTGCTGCGGAAGGCCTGGAAGACCTGGGCCGCCGAGCCTGAGATCACCTATCCCGCCACCCCCGGCGGCAAGGCCCTGGCCACCCTGCGGAAGCGCTACAAAGGCGGCGCCAGCGGCACCCTGGAGGTCAAGGTGGACGGGGTGTCCTACCGCCTGGAGTTCAGCCCCGAAGGCCTCTCGGTGCGTCCCGGCGAGGTCGAGGGCGGGATTGCCCTGGGGATCACCGACGCGGACTTCGCGGCGCTCAACGCCGGGAAGCTCAACCTGGTGGCCGCGCTGCTGGCTGGCACCATCACCGTGAAGGGCGACATGAGCCGGGTGGCCGCCTACACCGCCTACTTTGACGCGGATGTGAACCCTGCCCAGGGACTGCTGGAGTCCATGCCCGAGCGCTTCCTGCCCGAGAAGGCCGGGGACCTGGAGGCCGCCGTGGGCTACCAGATCGATGACCTGGGCTACACCCTGCTGATCCGCCAGGGGAGCTGCATGGTCTTCCCTCGCCTGCTGAAGCCTTGTGATACGATGCTGAAAGCCAAGGCCGATGACTTCATCGCCCTGAGCACCGGGATCCTGAATGCCCAAGAAGCCTTCATGACCGGGAAGATCCAGATTGAGGGCGACCCGCTGCTCATGCAGAAAGTCGCCAAGAGCTTCAAGAGACCCGAAGCCTAAGGCTGTCCATGACTCGGCCCGCAGCGCACAAGGTTCCCTCGGCTCCCCCGGAACTGCGGCGGGCGGATCAGGTGGTGCGCACGACCCGGGCGATCCCTGTGATGACGCCCCCAAGGCTGGCCGTGGAGATGCCTAGGGCAGTCTGCATGGGGCGGTGCGGCCACTGCGACGTCCATCCCTGCCAGCTGCACGTCTCGGTCTGAGCTGAGCCTACCGTGGCTCCCCTGGGGCGATACCCAGGGCTGCCGGACGGAATTGTTCAGGACGAAACGGGAGGCAGGACCTTGGCCGGGAGGGGCTGGAGGGGGTCCACCTCGGCACCGGTGACCTCGACCAAGCCGATGCTCCCGAGGTGGGTCTGGAGGTCCTGGAGGCCGAAGGGCTTGGCGAGCAGGGTGACACCTGGATACATCGAGACCAGTGACAGGGCGGTCTGATCACTCCGGCCCGTGGAGAGAATCACGGG
>CAIRAS010000348.1 GCA_903876615.1 uncultured Holophagaceae bacterium | reverse complement strand
GGATCCGACGGAAGCTGGTGTGGCTGGCCGAGGCCAGGGTCTTGATGGTGCGGGTCTTGGCCAGGCCCGGCAGGCCCTCCAGGAGCACGTGGCCCCGGCAGAGCAGGGCCACCAGCAGCCGGTTGAGCAACAGGGACTGGCCCACGATCACCTTGCGGCACTCGGTGAGCAGGGGTTCCAGGGAATGGGGGGCGGCAGCGGTCATGGCGGGTCCGAGGCGTTTCCCCATCTTGACCGGAAAAGGCCCTACCCGGAGCCAATCCATTGACCCACGGTAAGTGCTTACGGGCCTTCGGGCCGGTGCTAGGCTCCTGGGAAATCCCGATCCCTGTCCCTTCCACTGGAGGCCCCATGCGAACTGCCGTCATCGTCGAAGCCAAGCGCACCCCCATCGGCCGGGGCATCAAGGGCGCCTATGCCGCCACCCGTCCCGAGCACCTGGGCGCGGCCGTGGTGGAGGCCCTCAAGCCGCTCCTGAAGGACTGGTCCGGTCTGGAGGACGTGCTCGTGGGCTGCGCCATGCCCGAGGGCGAGCAGGGCATGAACATGGCCCGGCTCATCAGCTTCCGCGCCGGCCTGCCGATCACCGCCGGAGCCGCCACCATCAACCGCTTCTGTGGCAGCAGCCAGGAGACGATGCTCATGGCCGCCCGGGCCATCATGACCAACCAGGGCGACCTCTTCCTCGCCGGCGGCGTGGAGAGCATGTCCAAGGTGCCCATGATGGGCTTCAACCCCAGCGTGGACCCCTACCTGAACGAGCACTACCCCGAGGCCTACTGCTCCATGGGCATCACCGCCGAGAACCTGGCCAAGGAATACGGCATCAGCCGCCGGGACCAGGATGAGTTCGCCTTCCAGAGCCACCAGAAGGCCGCCGCCGCCTGGCAGGCCGGGAAGTTCGCGAAAGAAGTGGTCCTCTTCGAGACCAAGGGCCTGGATGGCAAGCCCGTCACTCTGCAGCAGGATGAGTGCATCCGCGCCGAGACCACCGTGGAGAAGCTGGGCGAGCTGAAGCCAGCCTTCCTGGCGGATGGCAATGTCACGGCGGGCAACAGCTCGCCCATCACGGACGGCGCCGCCTTCCTGCTGGTGATGGAAGAGGGGCTGGCCAAGTCCCTGGGCCTGAAGGCCCGGGCCCGCATCCTGGGTGGCGCCGTGGCCGGCGTCGAGCCGGAGCGCATGGGCATCGGCCCCGTGCCGGCCGTGAAGAAGGCCCTGGATCGCTTCGGCCTGCGGCTGGATCAGATCGACGCCATGGAGCTGAACGAGGCCTTCGCGGCCCAGAGCCTGGCCGTCATCCGCCAGGGCGGCTACGACCCGGCCAAGGTGAACGCCTGGGGCGGTGCCATCGCCGTGGGCCATCCCCTGGGCGCCAGCGGCGCCCGCATCCTGACCACCCTGCTCAACCGCCTCGAGACCGACGGCGGGAAATACGGCATCGCCACCATGTGCATCGGCGGCGGCCAGGGCATCGCTTCCATCATTGAGAAGCTTTAAGGAAACCACTCTCGCGGAGGGACGCAGAGGTGGCTGAGACCACTGAGAAGCAGGTCCCTCTGCGACCCCCTGTTCTCCCTGTGATCTCTGCGAGCGTTTTTCTGATTGGGATCTGACATGAAAATCCAAAAGATCGGCATTCTTGGATCGGGTGTGATGGGCTCGGGCATTGCGGCGCATGTCGCGTCCGCG
>CAIRAS010000347.1 GCA_903876615.1 uncultured Holophagaceae bacterium | reverse complement strand
GAACACCCCCGCGTCAACGCCCGGGACCTGGCCATCAAGCGGGCTCAGCTCGAGGACTGCCCCATCGTGCTGGGCAGCGCCACGCCCAGCCTGGAGAGCTGGCAGGCCGCCCAGACCGGGCGCTACCATCTGCTGCGGCTCACCCAGCGGCCCGCGGGCATCACCCTGCCCACGGTGGAGATCGTGGACCTGCGCGACGCCTATCGGCAGGCCCGGCGGAAGGTGATCTTCGCACCGCCCCTGCTCAAGGCGCTGACCGAGACCGTGGCCCGGGGCGAGCAGTCGCTGCTGCTGCTGAACCGCCGCGGCTACGAGAACTTCTGGATGTGCCGCGCCTGCGGCAAGAACCTCGGTTGCCCGCACTGCGCCATCTCCCTGACCTACCACCGGGGCGACTTCCGCCTGCGCTGCCACCTCTGCGGCCACGAGACCGTGCCGCCCGAGGCCTGCCCCGACTGCGGCGCCGAGCACCTGCGGGGCGTGGGCGAGGGCACGGAGCAGGTGGAGGAGCACCTGCGGCAGCTGTTCCCCGCGGCCCGGATCCTGCGCCTGGATCGGGACACCACCCGGCGGCGGGGCTCCCTCGAAGCAGGCCTGCTGGCCGCCGAGGCTGGCCACGTGGACATCCTGGTGGGTACCCAGATGCTGGCCAAGGGGCACACCTTCCCCCGCCTCACCCTGGTGGGGGTGATCAACGCGGACCAGGGCCTCAAGGTGGCGGACTTCCGGGCCTCGGAGCGCACCTTCCAGCTGCTCACCCAGGTGGCGGGGCGGGCCGGGCGGGCCGACCTGCAGGGCCGCGTGATCCTCCAGACCTACTCGCCCGATCATCCCGCCATCAGCTTCGCCCTGGCCCAGGACTTCGAAGGCTTCGCTGCCTCGGAGCTACCCTTCCGGCAGGGCCTGGGCTATCCCCCCTTCACGGCGCTGTCGCTCTACCGCGCCGAGGCGGACACGCCCCAGGAGGCCCGGGGCGCCCTGGAGGCCTTCCGGCAGCGGCTCTCGGTGCCGGGCCTGCGCATCCTCGGCCCCCTGGAGGCCCCCGTCCCCCGGGTCAAGGACCGCTGGCGCATGCACCTGCTGCTGAAGGGCAGCCGCGGCGCCCTGGGTGAGGTGCTCGCCCGTCACCCCCTGGAACCCGCCGGCCTGATCCACGTGGACCGGGACCCGCTGCAGTTTGGGTAGTGTATAAAATTTATACAATCACCGTGTTTGAACCAATTGTCACATTTGTCTAGATATTTTAAGTTATTTTTAATGAAATAGTTGGCCTGATTTTACCAAATTTGTCTAGATTCTCGATTCTTAATCCAGAGACTCGAGGTCGGCATGGGCCCATTACACACACCACAGCGCAAGAATGGCGGGTATTCACTCATCGAGATGTTGGTGGTTCTGGCCATCATCGGTGTCCTCGCGGTTGCAGGTGTGGCCACCCTTGGGGACCAGAAGGGCAACTCGGTTCGCGCTGTCCTGGACGAACTTGAAGGTGTCCTTCTTAACGCCGAGCAGACCGCCGCGATCTCCTCCCGAGACATCTATGTATCGACCACAGGCTCATGGCTTGACAGCAGCCTGGTCATGGACGGGAGGGCGCTCAATACGGTGACCGTTGGCTACCCGCCCCTTGCCTCGCAGATAAAGGCTGGGCAGGATGCGTATCGTCTTGGCGGCTCCAGTGAGTGCTTCAGATCTCAGTACCGCAGCAGCCGGGACCACCAGTCCGCAGGCGTGGATTGTGGGAGTAACTGGTATGCCACGGCTTGTGGCAGCGCGAGTGATCTGGCCGCTGTCGAACCCGTGGCATCGAATGCGAGCCTAAAGGCTGCGCTTGATACCCGCCTTTTCACCGGGTCCGATTCCTACGCCATCGTCAATGGCCTTACCCGCCGGTACGAGCGGGGGTTCTCCATCGTGGTGGTTGGGTTGAGTTCAGGGTCGCCGATCGCGGGGGGAGCCATCGGAGTGATCGTGGTTCCCGCCAACAGCGCGAGTGTCTACAAGTTCTATAAACCAAGTAACAGCACTGTCTGGAGGCGACTGTGAGTCTCTTGCGAGTAAATCGGAGCTTTCACAGCAATGCACCCGAGGGTGGGTTCAGCATGGTGGAGATGCTGATGGTCGCCTTCATCATGGGCGTTGGGATCCTGGGCCTGACGATGCTGCAGACCATGGCCCTGCGCACCAACACAGGCAGCAGGAGCCTAACCTCCGCCGTGATGCTCGCGGACAGGGTGCTGGACCAGGCCGAGGTCCTGGGACGGAACAGTCTCCTCTGGTCCCGGAGCAAAGTGGCCCCTCCGGCCTTGAATCCCAACTACTTCGGTGCCGCGAACCTCACCCAGTACTATAAGTACGATGGCAGCACGGGGGCTGTTGGAGACTACTTCACGGTCACAGTCGCACCCACGGACGTGGTGGCCTCCGTCTCCGGCGTGGGTGGGATCAAGCTCATCACGGTCAGTGTCACCTGGAGTGAGGCGGTCAATGCCTCCAAGGTGGCCGTTTCACGCAATGTGGTTCTCTCAAGGCGAATTAGCTATGCGAACACTTAGGCCTTCCATTCCTCCCTGCGGCCAGAAGCCGGCGCATGGGTTCTCCCTCGTGGAGCTCCTGGTGACCGTTGTATTCCTGTCGGTTCTTATGGCCGGCATGGTCAAGGTGTTCCAAGGAAGCATTGGGGTGTTCGCCGCCACATCCGAATCCACGGCCAGCGGGCGGCGAAACCGCATGTCCATTGACCTTCTCTATGAGGACCTGAACAAGGCTGGCATGGTGCCTTCGGACCTGTTCAACTATCCTGCGACAACCGCGACGAATCCCGCTTTCCGGATCACGCCCAACGTTGCCTATACCGGCACCGACGTGGCAGCAGCGTCTGCCGTTACCGACCAGATGGATTTCTATTTCGACGATCTCCTGCCCTATGACGCCACGCTCTCCACGGCTCTGGTCAACAGTTCGGATCAAGTCGGGAGCAGCAGCACCCTCGGGACCAATGCTTCGTTTGTGATCAGCTTCCGTGATTCCGACCAGGCCAGTTTTGCGGCCAGCATGTACGCGAAATACGGACTCACAGTCCTGTTCAGGAGTTCCGGTTATCCCTACCAACTGGCTGGTGCCAGCGCCTCTGGATCGACGCTCACGGCCTCCCTGGCCACCGCGGGGACCTATACGGGCAGTGGGCCCTCATCGGGGTCTACTCTGCTCCTGTCGGCTCCATCTGGAACAGGTGTGACCCTGATGCGGCCAGGCCGCTACGTCCGGTATTCGATTCGACCCACGGCGTTGGATCCGTCGGATACGACCACGCGGACGCCCTGCCTTTTCAGGGATGAGGTGACCTACAGTGCCGTCTCAGGATCAGCGACCCCCTTCGCCACCCCGGAAGATTCGACCCTTGTGGCGGAAAACGTCATTGGCTTCAAGGTCATGCTTAGTGGCGACGGTGGCCAGACCTGGGCGGGCGGCAATGCCGCCTATACCACCTGGACCGACATCACGGGACCCGCTGCAGGCGCGGCCACCCCCACCCTGAACTGGCAGTTCGCCAGCGGCGGGGCTCCCGCCCGGGCAGGCATGAACAGCACCTCCGCCAGTCCGTTTTGGTTCCGGGAGATACCGGTCCTTGTGAGGCTGGACATCACCACGCGCACCCTGAACAAGCGAACGGAATTCGGAGCCGCCGCCAACACCGCCTCCTACAGGACCCAGACCCAGTCTCGGATCCTCGTCCCCCGTCACTGGGGATTGGCCTATCAACCGTTCTTCTGATCAAGCCATTCGCACTTGAGGTCTGCCATGCGTGAACGAACAGCCATGACGAGGAATCCAAGGTCCGGAGAAGTGGGTGGGATTGCGATCCTGGTCACGCTCATGCTCCTGGTACTCATGACGGTCTGGGGCGTGGCCATGTCCAAGAATGCCCTCCGGGAAGTCATCCTCACCGGCACAAGCCGACAGGGGGCCCAGGTGCGCAATCTGGCCGACACCGGTTTGGAGTGGTCCATCTACTGGATGATGGATGACTTGAGCAACGCCCGCCAGGTTGCTACGGCAGGCAGCGGTGCCGCAAATCTGCAGGCCACGAAACTCGCCTGCCTCGCCACGCCCGGCATCGCCTCGAACTACATCCAGCACGCTGACATGCAACTCTCCGCCAGTGGTGTGAACCCTATTCAGGCCTTCCAGGTCAAGGTGACCTACATGGGGTCCCCTCAGGAACCCGGCACCCAGCGGGAACTGCGGGCTTCCAGCATCAGCGCGGCCTCGCCCGGTTCCGTCCAGCTCTGGTCCGTTCAATCCGACGGCTATCTGGCCTATTCCGGAGGACCTACTTTCATCCACAGGCGTGAAGCCTGGTTCACGATTCCCCCCGTCAAATAGCCTTGCGTCATCCATTCCATTTCCATCGAGGTAGAGCCATGGTCACCCTGCGCCCGATCCTGAGAGTTTTGTTTCTCCTGCTGGTCACCATCGCGGCACCTCTGCGGGCCCAGCTGAACGTGAATTCCGCCTGGGCGAAGGGAGACAAGACCGATTTCCTCGGCCTCTACCAGGGCACTGTCAGCACGGGCATCAAGCCTGAAGTCCTTCTTGTCATCGATACCTCGATGTCAACCAGCCGGCTAATGTTCCATCCATTGTTCCCCAACAACTGGAAGGATGAGACCCCGCCCAATACGGTCACGGGAAGTACTGACTATGACATCTATATCAGCAATACTTCTTCGAATTGGCCCACAGTGACGACAGCTTCCGCTGGATCGGTCGTGGGGCAGTTGACTAGCACATTTTCGGTGGGATTCGGAAACGGCAGTGTCTCGACGGTCAGCGCCAGCAACCATTCTTACACCATTGGTGGCAATCACCTGATTGTCCAACCGGTGGTGGGCGGTGCCTACTACCCCACCAATACTCTCATCAAGCCCGATGGCACAGAAGTGCTTGCTTCGGACGTGACCGCGGCCGGAGGCAATCTTAAGAGTGCTGTTTCCTGGATGCAGTGCGCCTCTCACATGCGCCTTCGCCTCTCCGCGATTGACGGGGCAGCCACGAGCGTGACCACCACGCGGGATATCGATTTCCCGCTCTTCTGGGCCCCGATCGATGCGACCTCGACCATCAGTTCAATCGACAAAGGGCTCCTGCGGGCCCGGGGCGTCGATCCGGTGGGTGGCACCGGCATTGAAGTCGAAACGGACACCAGCACGTCCAACCCCGCGTGGATCCGCAGCGGCACCGCACCTGGCAACTCAACCTCCGTAACCATCACCGGCAGCAATGCCGGCAGTGTCCGCTCTCGCTACATCGAGTGGGTGTTTGTCGGGAAGGATCCTAACAGCACTCTTGGGGCGGCCTACTGCGTACCCAACGCACTGCCCACCAACACCACCGTGCAGTACTGCATTGATCCTGCTTCCATTGCCTACAACGGGGCTAATGACATCTGGATTTGGAGCTATGTGACGGCCCCGTACATGGCCTTCAATAACAAACTTCCCAACCGCACCCGCATGCAGGGAATCAAAGAGTCCGCCATCAAGACATGGCTGGGACATCAGACCGGTGTTCTGTTTGCTTATCGCCTGCTGGACTCCCAAAACGTCAACACAGCTATCACCACTGCTGGTGGGGCCAGCGCCAATGCCGCCTGGCACTACATCAACACCCCGGCAGATCTCCTGGGACTCTCCGCTACCAGCCCCAGCACCACGACACCCCTGGTGGAGAGCGTCATGAACGCCTACCAGCAGATGAACAATCCCGCCGCCTTCCAGGACCAGATCACTTCCAACAAGTACCTGGCTTCCCAGCTTTCATGCCAACACCACTATGTGATCGTGATGACTGACGGATCACCTAGCTCACTCCAAGCTGCCACAGAGGGATCCTGCAGTTTTCCTTATGCCCAAACTTCTGTCGTCACTGGATGTACCACCAATCCTGCGGGAACGGGGACCACGTATTCCGCCGGTGCGAACCCAGCCTTTACGGGCAATGCTGCCATCAAGGCCCTCTTGACCAGCCCCAGCACCACGACTCCCCTTACAAATTCATCTGGCATCTACTTCAATGTGCCCACCGTAGCTGGGATTGCTGCTCATGGTGGCGATGGTAGCATCACGGCCACGACCTGGATCAAGGATCCCGGCTTGACCAGTCAGACCAGCTCGGGGTCCTCGATTGCAGCCTATTTGCCCTTCTGGGTCAATCAGCGGATTCCCTACGGGGCCTCATCCGCCTCGCCACTCTCTCCGGCGCATCCCATCCATACAATGACGGTAGGCGTCAGTCTGGGGGTCGACTTCCTGAAGACTGACGGAACAGCCTGGGGCTCATCCAATACGGCTCCAACGGTCAGGACCACGGTGGTGCCGATCCAGAGCGACAAGGTTGGATCGAAATACCGGTTGCTCGCGGCAGCAGTGTTCGGCGACCCCGGGGACAAGGCCTACGATATTTCCAACAAATCGCCATTCTACCTGAACACTGGCTCCACCTTGAAACCCACTGATGCGGCTTATTTCTTCGATGGCCGGGACCCTTCGACTCTGGTGAACAACCTGAGTGATGCCTTCGACCAGATCGAGAGCCTTTCCGGCACCAATGCCACGGCCTCCCCCGTGTTCCCGACCATTGGCGGGGGTCTGGGCGCGGAAGTCTACATCGCCAACTTCCTACCTCCACAGACCAATGGTCCCGTCTGGACCGGGGACCTGCTGATGTATCCCACCATGGAGACCGCCGAGGGAACACGGCTCATTGACGGCGCTGGGAACTTTTTATCCGGAGACTTGAACGATACCAATGCCGTTTGGTCGGCGGCCGATGCCATCAGCAACCGCACCTGGCTGAATCGGGTCATCTACACCCGCCTGCCGGCCACCAGCTCAACGACCAACCCGGGTATGCTCCGTGTGAACCTTGGCTCGACCGGCGCGGACACAAGCAACGCAGGCTATACCGCAATCTCTACCCTTCTTCCAGGGGCGACCACGGCCGCCAAGCTGAGCAACTGGCAGTTCTTCGTCGGGGCCGATGTGGGTTCAGGCGTATCCCCCTTCACGACCCGGACCAGCTCCATCATGGGAGACATCATCAACAGCTCGCCCGCCGTGCTGGAATTTTCGGACATGCCCGCCTCGGTAAAGAGCCTGAGTTCTGTCCTGTCCAACGCATGGACGGCCCACAATTCGGCCACGGGAAGCACCGACAAGACCGGCCATTTCCGAGTCATCTTTGTGGGCACCAACCAGGGGCTGCTCCATGCCTTCGGGGAGGTGAGCTGGTCCACCACGGTCACTAACACCGCCAATGTTTCCGTGGCCGTCACCCGTGGTGTGGTGGATGAGCTCTGGGCCTTTGCGCCCACCGATATCATCCCCTACATCGACTACTTCCGGGTTCCCGGTGCCAAGCACCGGTTCGCTATGGATGGACCGCCCACGGTCTACCTGTTGGACCGCCCTCAGGACGCCACTCAGGCCACCGGGAATGGCAAGTACGATGTGAGCACTTACGCACCTGAACGGGCAACCCTCGTCTTTGGGTTGGGCAAGGGTGGGCGGAGCTACTATGCGATCAACATCGCGGACCCTGGCGTGCCGGCCATGCAGTGGTCGCTCTGTCCGGATGAGCCCAACAGCTATTCCAGTCGCAACAAGTCTGGCCTATCCACGACCCCCATTGCCAACATGGGCCTGTCCACCTGCACGCCATCCATCGCCCGGGTGGCGACCTCTCGCGAAGGCAAGACCAACCAGATCGTGGATGTCGTTTTGCTGGGCGGAGGTTACAGCGATACCAACATCGAAGCGGCGCTTCCAGGCTCCCCTGCCGGGCCAGCTCTGAACACCCGGTTAGGCCGCAGTGCCCTTGCCATCGAGGTGACCTCGGGAGACATCCTGGGGATCTGGGATACCAGCGCCGATTCCGGGGCTGGTCCGGTGCCTTCGGGCTTGATCCCGCACGAGCTTACCCAGGGTACTGGGATCAACCAGCGAGCCTATTTCACCGATACCTATGGCGGCCTCTGGGCCCTCGGCAGCACGACCATGCAGACCAATCCCACAGGGAAAACGGGCTACACCAATTTCCGGCTTGATACTTCCGTAATTGATGCCTGGTCCACCGTCCCACGATTGGTCTACCGTCAACAGGTGGCGGCCAGTGCTGCAGGCAACGGCCTCGTCACGACGATGCCAGTGCCCTTCAACATTCCCTTCTTCCCGGTGGTGCGAACCTCCGATCCGAAGATCCAGCCCGGGGCCGTGGGCATAGCCATGGTTACCGGGGATCGAAACAACCCCCTGGACGACATTACCTACACGGCCTGGAGCAAACCGACCCAGCATCGCCTGAATGTCCTGTTCGATCGGCAGGATGTCAACACCACCATCACGGATACGGGCCTGCAGGATGCCGGGGGCACGAGTTTTTCGATCGATCCAAGCAGCACAAGCTACTACCTTGCCAATTCTGCAGGCTACTTCATCAATTTCCCGTCCCTTTCGTCGAATGGTGGAACCTTCATCCCCAAGGGCATCGTTTCTCCCCTGGTCCTTGACGGAGCCCTGTTCTACAGCTATTTCAACCCGACCACCTCCTCCTGTGCCGGAGGTACCGGGACCACCGAAACCTTCCGGGTCTGCAATGTGATGAAGCCAGTCGTCAATGCTGCAAGTAGCTGGGGCTCAGCCGATGCCAGCTCGGTGACGGCCGTCAACGGCTGCCAGTCGGGCAGGATCATCTCCTGGACCGGGGTCGCCAGTATGCTGGCCCTGCGCAGCATCCTGGCCGGGGTGCAGGCGGGCATGACCGGTGGCAGCGGCATCAACGTCAACGCGTCCCAGCCACAGAACCTGCTCCTCCAGGACCTGACTAGGCAAGGTTCCTCTGTCTACGCGAAGGTGCGGGTCTGGCGGACGATTCACTGATTTCGAGCAGCCCCTCTCAAGGGGGCGTCCCTCCTAGGACAGAAGATGGGGCCGCGCCAAGCCCCACCTTCTGTCCTTTTCAGCAGAGGTGGTACGCTGGGGTGTGCCGGAACCCTCCCCCCTCGCCCGCCTTCGCCCCAAAAAGGCCTTCGGCCAGAACTTCCTGGTGAATGACGGAGCCATCCGGACCATCGTGGCCGGGGCCCTGGCTTCACCTGCGCCGCGGCTGCTGGAGATCGGGCCGGGACCGGGGGTGCTCACGGAGCGCCTGCTGGCGGACGGCCGGCCCCTCTGGGCCGTGGACCTGGATCCCGAGGCCTGTGAGCTGCTTGAGCAGCGCTTTGCTGACCAGGCCCACTTCCACCTGCTCCAGGGCGACGCGGTGCGGATCGCCCTGCCGGGCGGCGAGCCCTGGTCCGTGGTGGGCAACCTGCCCTACAACGCCGCCACGCCCATCCTGGCGCGCCTGCTGACCGAGGACATCGCCTGGGACCGCATGGTGCTGATGTTCCAGCTGGAGGTGGCCCAGAAGCTCATGGGCGAGCCCGGGACCAAGGCCTATGGTCCGCTGTCGGTGCTGGCCCAGCTCTGTGCCCGCCTGACCCGGCTGGCCAAGCTGGGGCCCGGTTCCTTCCGCCCCAGCCCCAAGGTGGACTCCGCGGTGGTGCAGTTTGAGCCCCGGCCGGACGCCCCCACCCTCGCCGAGCGCAGGCCGCTGCTCACGGTACTGCATCGATCTTTCACCCATCGCCGCAAGACCCTCGCCAACAACTGGCAGGGGACCTTGGAGGCGGAGGCTCTCTCTAGCGTGGGGCTGACTTCGGCCCTGCGGGCCGAAGCGATCACGCCTTCGGCGTGGTTATTGGCAACTCGTCATCTGCTCAGGCAGCACCCGGAGGTATTCCCATCGTGATGTCCCTTGCACCTGAATTTGAAGCCTGGACCGAAGCACCCGCCAAGGGTGAGTTGCGCCTCATCCCCATTGGCGGGCTCGGCGAGTTCGGCATGAACGCCCTGGTGGTCCACTCCGCGCGCAGCCTCTTCCTGGTGGACTGCGGCCAGCTCTTTCCTTCGGACGACCAGCCGGGCATCGACTCCATCGTCCCGGACTTCGCCTACCTGGAGCCCTTCGCGGACAAGCTGCAGGCGGTGCTGCTCACCCACGGCCACGAGGACCACATCGGGGCGCTGCCCTACTTCCTGCGGCGCTGGCCGGTGCCGGTCTACGGCACGGCCTTCACCCTCGGCCTGCTGGAGAACAAGCTCCGCGAGCACGACCTTGACTTGAGCCTGTTGCGGCCCGTGCGGGACTACGGTCGCGTGAAGGTGGGCGACGGCGAGATCGAGGCCGAGTGGATCCCCGTCACCCACAGCATCCCCGACGCCTGCGCCCTGGTCCTGCACACGCCCCAGGGTGTGGTGGTGCACTCCGGCGACTTCAAGCTCGATCCCGACCCCCTGGACGGCCGCTTCACGGGCATGGCTCGGCTGGAGGAGCTGGGGGACGCCGGCGTGCGCCTGCTCATGGCGGACTCTACCAACGTAGGCCGGCCGGGCCGGTCCCCCTCGGAGGCGGTCTGCCGCGCAGGCATCGAGGCGGCGCTGGAGAAGACCGACGGGCGCCTCTTCGTGACGACCTTCAGCTCGAACATCCACCGCCTGCAGATGCTGGTGGACCTGGCCTGGGAGTTCCACCGCCGGGTGGTGGTGCTGGGGCGCAGTCTGGAGCGCAACCTCCAGCTGGCCCGCTCCCTCAAGCTGCTGGAGCTGCCGGACGACATCCTCGTGGACGTCAAGGACGCCCACCTGTACCATCCTGGCGACCTGATGGTGCTCTGCACCGGCAGCCAGGGCGAGCCCATGAGTGGCCTGGCCCGGCTCCTGCGCCGCGAGGTGAAGGGCCTGCCCATCCAGCCCGGCGACCGCCTGGTGGTGAGCGCCCGGGCCATCCCCGGCAACGAGGTGTCCATCTCGCGGATGCTCGACACCGCGGAGCGCCTGGGCGCGGAGACCTCCACGGACGGCATCGGCCCGGTCCACGCCTCGGGCCACGGCAGCCGGGACGAGCTGGCGGACCTCATCCGCGCGGTGCGTCCCGACCAGATGGTGCCCGTGCATGGCACCTACCGGAACCTGCGCGCCCACGGCGCCCTGGCGGCCTCCCTGGGCTGGACCCCGGACCGCATCAGCCTCCTGGACGGCGGGCTCTGCCTGCGCCTCTTCACGGACGGCCGCCTGGACATGCCGGGCACCGTGCCCGTGGGCAAGTGCTTCGTGCATGAGGGCGTGGACCACATGGTGGATGCCCGCGTGGTGAAGGACCGCCTCATCCTCCAGGAGGACGGAGTGGTGTTCGTGACCCTGCTGGTGGATCCCCAGACCGGGGACCTGACGGCAGACCCCAGCATCCTCAGCCGCGGCTTTGTGATGCTGTCGGATGACGAGTCCTATGCGGAGCTCCTGGCCGGGGTGGCCCGCAGGGCCTACGAAGAGGCGCCCAAGGTAATCCGGAAGGACCCCGAAGCCCTGCGCGACGCCGTGCGCCTGGCCCTGCGTCGCATCATCCGCAAGACCACCCAGTCCCG
>CAIRAS010000346.1 GCA_903876615.1 uncultured Holophagaceae bacterium | reverse complement strand
GGCCCACGACCCCGCCTATGTCCGGGGGATCCTGGCCTGCCAGAAACCGAACGGGTTCGGGAACCGGGACCGGGCCGTAGCCGCCAGCCTGCCTTACACGTCCGGCTCCATGCTGGGTGCTGCCCTGGCGGCCCGGCCAACCATGCCAGCCTGCTCCCTGACCAGCGGGTTCCACCATGCCTGCTGGGACAGTGGCGGCGGGTTCTGCACCCTCAACGGCCTCATGGTGACCGCGGCGGCGCTGCTGGCCATCGGCAAGGCAGAGCGCGTGGCCATCCTCGACTGCGACGCCCACTATGGCAACGGGACCGACGACATCCTCCGGCACCGGGCGGACCTGGCTCCCAGCATCCTTCACCGAACCATGGGGGGTTCGCGGACCCAGGGGCCTGCCTACCTCCGCAAGCTGCGCGAGTTCCTGGCCGAGATCGAGGGGTTCGAGCCGACCATCATCCTCTACCAGGCGGGTGCCGATCCCCACGAGGACGATCCCCTGGGCGGCTATATCTCGACCGAGGAAATGCGGGAGCGGGACCGGATGGTCTTCGAGACCGCGCGGGACGGGGGCTTCCCCCTGGCCTGGAACCTGGCCGGCGGCTACCAGAGGGGCGGCGCCACAGGCATCGACCCCGTGCTGGCCCTGCACCTGAACACCTTCAGCGAGGCTTGCAGCGTTTACGGGCTCCCGGTGCCAGCGGCCATGGAGGTGATCAGGTCAAGCGCTCACTCCCCCATCCTCAACCTGGGTGTCTCGGATCTGTTCGACCGTCCGGTCAGCCCGCTCGCAGACGAGGCGGGCGAGGTCTTGAAGGACACCCTGGTCCAGGTCGGAACTCGCCAGGCCCTCCCGTACCTGCTCTGAAGCCGCTGGGAACTTCTTGGCCATTCCAGCGATGCGCTTGCGCACGATTGAGAAGTTGAGCCCTGCATCTTCGCAGAACGCCTGCCAAGCCCGGTGGCGCAGACGTTGGAACACCCCCTGCCCTCCAACCTTCATGGCGAAGGTGTTGTCCAGGTCTGGATAGATGGCTGTGGACATCAAGTCGTAGAAGGGGGCAAGCCGGGGCCCACCGGGTGTGTAGAGGATGGAGAAATTTTTCCCGTGAGCGTCAGCATTGCCCACCAGCACGTTGAAGATGACGATATCCAGGAGGTGATTGGCATCAGCGGCGGGCTGGACGGAGAAGGTGCGAACAAGGTCGAAACACTGCGCCAGATTCGGGCCGCCCTCACTTTGGTATTTGAGGATGGAGGGGATGCCAAGGGCTTGGCAGAAGTCCTCCTGGTGCAGTCGTTCCACGCGGCCTTCGGGACCTAGGTGGCGGTCATAGCGCTCCACCAGAATATAGGGGCGTGGTTCCTGGTTTTTCAGGCGTGCGACCCGAGCCTCGATTCGTGGGACCGGGAGCCCCATCTCTCCTGCAAGGCGCATGATGAAGGCCTCATTCTCTGTGCTTCCATGCAGCTTCGGGATCGAGGGTTTAAGGATATGGGTGCTGAGTTGCCCTGCGCTGGGCAGGTGCTCCAGGCCACCCACCATGAAAACGGGGAGCTTGCTCTGCGCCCCGGCGAGGCTGAGGCGAAGGCCGCCTTTGCCGGTCAAGAAGGGGCGCCTTGGGAGCTTTTCGAGTGTCTGATAGAGGGCCTCTTGGTTGAGGGCCTCCCCCTTGACGCTGTCCTGGCCCGTCAGTGGCTCCGGACGCACATCTGGTGGCAGGAAGGTCAACGCACCAGCCACCTCGCCCCCAATGGCCTCCAGGAAGCTGTAGGCGTTGTTTTTCGAGATGCCATGGATCATGGCGATGAGGTCCCGCTGCCCGCCTTCCGGCAGCAATCCATCGAAGAATGGATAGCATTCACTGTGAGAGAAAGTGACCTCTCGTTTGGGCAGGGACCTGGAGATCGGTGGGGTAGTCGGGTCCTCCAGCCAGATTGCGCCATAGGTGAACGCAAGCTGGCCAGAGTCCGTCTGAACCAGGAACCCCACAAGGCGCTCATCGAACCAGACGTTTAGGCTCTTCATCTGTGGGTCTTCTTCTTGGTGCGCGAGTCCGAGATGTTCGTAGCCGCTACGGTCCTCTGTGGCTCGATCGGAACTGAACTCTGGTTCGTTTTCTTTCTGGAGGGCCGACCGACCCTGACGGTGGTGGAACGGCTTCGGCTGACGTCGGCATTTGACGTGACAGAGGCTTGGGGTGCCCATTGGATGCCCTGGGCTTCGTTCTTAGGTTCGAGACGCAGGGTGAGTCCGAGTGTCCCGAGCACGGCGAGCACCTTGTCGAGTTGGAGGGTCGGCTTACCGGCCTCCAACTCCACAATGAAACGAGTGCCGACACCTGCCACACCTGCCAGATCTTCCTGAAGCAGGCCCTGACTCTTCCGGGCGAGGCGAACGCTCTCGCCGAGGAGTGTGGGTGTGAGGGGCTGATGAGGGTTGGGTTTGTGGGTCATGGCGGTATCCCGTACGGGAAGATAACCAACCTTAAGGCTCCCCTTGGGATGGAGCAAGGGCAAAAATGCGCGTACGGGAATAAATTGTGAAATGTGTGCCTTCGGAGGTGCCTGAATAGCAGAAAATGTCCGTACGGGAAGATACTGGCGGGTCTTGGAACTCTGGTTTCAATGGTCTTTGCCCGGTGTGACCACCGAAACGCTGTTACCGGTGGTGACGGCGCTGGAGCGTGGGAATCGCACACCGGCGCAAGGTAGCCCAACCAGCCCCACCCCAAGCCGTGCTCCAGCGTTCTTCGTCAGAAATTGTCCACCCACATCCTCTAGGGTGGAGCTATGACTTCACTGCCCTCCGGTCTCCACGTCTTCTACTCGAACCAGGTCGAGCGCTTGGCGGCACAGCTGGCTCTGGACCTGGCCATGTACCGAGGAGATGAGGGCTCGTGGAAGGCGGCCACGATTGTCGTCCCCAACCCGAATGTGAAGGACTACCTGCGGGCGTCCTTCGCGGAGGCCTTCGGAGCGGTGGCCAACCTCGAATTCAGATACCTCGAAGGTTTCTGGAATCGGTATGCCAACCGGCGGCTCCTGGACCGGCCGACCATCTTCGGCTCCATCCTCTCGGTCTTGCAGAACCCCGAGACCCGCCAGGATCCCAGCCTCCAGCCCCTGTTCCACTACCTCGAAGGCGCACCGGAAGACCTCAAAGCCATCCAGCTCAGTCAGCGGCTTGCCCAGCACTACGAGCGGATGCTCCTCC
>CAIRAS010000345.1 GCA_903876615.1 uncultured Holophagaceae bacterium | reverse complement strand
GGTCTGCTCTCGGTTGTTGGTGGTGGATAGGGTGAGCCATCCTAGCAACAGGAACCAGGGAACCCTAGGATTCGCGCCGTCGAAAGCGGGACTTTGACCGAAATCACTACCTGAATATCCGAAATAATGACGTCACAGGAGATGAGGCTTCGAGTCCAGCCTGCAGATGAGCCGTTGGCAGCAAGGAACGCTCCCTCCATCGAGGTCTCCCTGCCCCGCTCCGCGCTTCCGGTATCCTCGATGCATGATCGGACGCCTGCGCGGAGAGCTCCTCCAGAAACTGCCCCACCTCGCCCTCGTGGAGTGCGGCGGTGTGGGCTATGCGGCGGCCATCAGCCTCTCCACCTACGGCCTGCTCCCCGAGGTGGGAGCCCAGGTGATCCTGCACACGGAGCTGCTGGTGCGGGAGAACGACATCTCGCTGCTCGGCTTCGCCCTCCCCCAGGAGCGCGAGCTCTACCGGCTGCTGGTGAAGGTGGACGGGGTCGGCCCCAAGATGGCCCTGGCCGCGCTGGGCTCCCTGTCCCTGGAGGATCTGGTGCTGGCCCTCCGGGGTCGGGATGTGCGGACCCTCACCCGCATCCCCGGCGTGGGCAAGAAGACTGCCGAGAAGATGTGCTTCGAGCTGTCCGAGAAGCTGGGCGGCCTCTCGGGCCTGGACGGTCTCTCGGGTCTGGCCTCGGGGGATCCCTGGGAGGAGAGCCTGCGCTCAGCCCTCACCAACCTCGGCTTCCGGGAGGATGCGGTGCTGCCGATCGTCGCCGGTCTCCGCGCCTCGAAGCCCCCCCTGGCCGAGGCCCTCCGCCAGGCCCTGAAAGCCCTCCAGCGATGAGCTTCCGGATCCTGTCCACTGCTCCCAGGTGCTACCCTGGACTCCCTCACGAGGCACCCCATGGCACGACCCTGGTTAAAGCTGCTGGACCCCGGACTCACCGCGCTGAAGAGCGCCTCCACGTCCTCTTTCGATGACCGCCTCGGCCTCGCCCGAGCGCTCAATGGCCGCGCCCGCCACGAGGAGGCCCGGGAGATCCTGGACCAGCTGCTGGCGGAGGACCGCGCCCACGTGGACGCCTGGTTCGAGCGCCTGCTCTGCTTCAGCGACCACGACGGCGGCGAGGAGGGACCAGAGCTGCTGGGACAGCTAGAGTCGCTCCGCGACGAGCAGCCCGGCGAGGGGGGCCACCTCCGCAACCTGGGTTACCTCCGCCTGCTCCTGCAGGATCCCGACGGCGCCGAACACGCGCTGCGTCAGGCCCTGGCCCTCAATGGCCAGGACCCCAAGGCCCTCGAGCTGGCCGGCCTGGTGCAGCTGCACCTCAACCAGCCTGCCGATGCCAAAGCCTGGCTGCTGAAGGCCCTCACCCTCAGTCCCCGGGATCCCCGCACCCTGCGTCTCCTGGCCATCGCCATGGAACAGCTGGGCGATCTGGCGGGCGCCGAGGTTCAGCTGGTGGCGGCCCTGAACGCCGAGGATGCCTACTACTGGGGCTGGCACGCCCTGGGTGAGCTGCTCCTCCACCGCGGCGAGCTGGCCGAGGGGCTGCGCTGCATCCAGCGGGCCCGCAGCCTGCACGTCACCGACCCGGCCAGCTACTTCATCCTCGCGGAGATCTTCAGCGAGCAGGGCCACCTGGAGCTGGCGCAGGGGCAGCTGCACACCCTCATGCTGCTGGCGCCGGCCGCGCCGGTGCTGGGCGAGGCCCAGGCACTGCTGGGCGAGCTGAAGCGCGACATGGGCGACCGAGATGGCGCCCTGTCCTACTTCACGCTGGCCGCCGAGACCGATCCCGACGCCTCAAACCCCTGGGCTGCGCTGGGCGACATGGCCCGCGAGGAGAGCCGCTGGGACGATGCCCTGCGTTGCTACCGCGAAGCCCTGATGCGCGAGCCGGACGCAGCAGACATCCAGGTCCAGCTCGGGTATGTGCTGGTGGAGACGCATCAGAACCCCGCCGCCGAGCAGGCCTTCCTCCAGGCTCTCGAGATCGATCCGGGTGAGTACAGCGCCTACCTGGGCCTGTCCGAGGTCTATCGCTTCGCCAACCGCCGGGAGGATCAGCTGAGCATGGTGGAGCAGGCCATGGCCCTGGCTCCGGAGGACGCGGACGTCTGGAACGCCAAGGGTGTCGCCCTGGAGGGTAGCAAGCACCTGGCGGAAGCCACCGAGGCCTACGTGAAGGCCCTCACCATCGAGCCCCAGCACCGCAAGGCCGCCAACAACCTCGGCTTCGTGCTCCAGAAGCGCATGGAGCATGGCGAACCGGAGCTGCGCCCCCGGGCCGTGGAGGCCTGGAAGCAGCGGCTCTTCATCTGCCGCGATGAAGGACAGAGCCTCAAGATGGCCATGGAGCACCTGGCCCAGCTGGGCGTCGGAGAAGACGCCATCCGCGAGTGGCTCCGCCCCGAATTCATGGAAGCCGAAGCGTAATCATTCGGTCACGGCTTCGTCACCCGATTGTTTTCAGGCGTTTCCAAGACACCTCTTTGCGGGTGTGGAAAAGCCTGTGGATATGCATGGTGCCAAGGTTCTAAACCTTGTCTAGATATGGATTTCCAGGTGTGAAATGGGCAAAATCGCCTTATTATAAATCAAATAATATCTACAATTAGATTGATGCTATTTGCAGGATCTGAAGGAGTGTCCAGAAATCGGGTTTTCCACATTTTCCACTTTCTTTCGCCTGGACAAGGCGAAAGCGCTTTAACCACCGTTTCCCGGGGCGAAAACAGGCTCGTCAACCCTTTTTTGTTACACACAAGTATCAGACCAGAGCCTCCGCTTCCCGGAGGTGAACGCTGACCAACCGGGAGCAGCCAGCCTCTTCCATGGTGACGCCGTAGAGGGTGTCCGCGGCGACCATGGTGGGCTTCTGGTGGGTGATGACGATGAACTGCGTGTCGGCCTTCATCTTCTGGACCATGGCGGCAAAGCGGCCCACGTTGGCCTCGTCCAGCGGCGCGTCCACCTCGTCCAGCACACAGAAGGGGCTGGGCTTGAAGTGGAAGATGGCGAAGAGCAGCGAGATGGCCGTCAGCGCCTTCTCGCCGCCACTCAGCAGGGTGAGCGCCTTGGCCGACTTGCCCGGGGGCTGGGCGGTGATCTCGATGCCGCACTCCAGCAGGTTCTTCGGGTCCTCCAAGCTGAGCTGGGCGCTGCCTCCGCCGAAAGCCTCGCGGAAGACCTCCTGGAAGCGCAGGTTCACGTAGTCGAAGGCCTCCCGGAAGCGCTCTTCGCTGGTGAGGTTGATCTCCTGGATCGTGGCTTCCAGGTTGCCGATGGCCTTGGTGACGTCCGCGCGCTGCTCGTCCATGAACGCGAGCCGGGTCTCCGCCTCCTCCAGCTCCTGGATGGCCAGGGGATTCACGCCGCCCAGTTCCATGCGCCGGCCCTGCAGCTCGTTCAGGCGGGTCTGGTGGACGAGCTCGCCTTCCTCCCAGGCCTCCCGCTCGGCCTCGCTCAGGCCCGCGAGGAAGGCCGGGACCTCCAGCCCCAACGCCAGCTCGACTTCCTTGGCCAGGGCCTCCTGACTGCCCTGCACCTGGGCCCCATGGAGCAGCACCTCCTGATGCTGGGCCCGCGCGTTCTCAAGGGCCTCCTGCAACTCCCGGGCGTTCCGTTCCTGGACGCGCAGGGTCTCCTGGGCCAGCTCCAGCCGGGGCTGGGCCTCCTGGGCCTGCGTCTGCACCACCTCCCGCTCCTGGAGCAGGGTCTGGGAATCCGTCTCGAGTTCCGTCAGGCGGACGGTGCAGACCTCCGCGCGCTCGGCCTGCTCGGCGGCTTCGGCCTCCAGCCGCAGGCGCTCGGCCTCCAGGTCAAAGCGACCCCGCTGGGTCAGCTGCAGGTGGCGCTCGTGGCCATCCCGTTCGGCCCAGGCGGCATCCCGACTGCGGGCAACCTCCATGCGCTGGTCCCGGCACCCGTCCAGGCGGTGGCGGGCCTCGCGCACCACGTCCTCCGCGGCCAGGATGGCCTCCTCCAGCGCGGCATCACCGGCCTCCTCGGGGTGTTCATCCAGCTCGCGCAGCAGGCCCTGGAGCCGCTTGATCTCGTTCTCGATCTGCTCCCACAGCGTGTCGGCGCGCTCGCTGGCGGCGCGGATCTCGGCCAGCTGGCCCTCGATGGAGGCCTGCTGGGCCTTCTGGCCCTCGACCCGCCGATGCAGGGTCCGCAGGTCCTCGTCGATCTCGAGGGAGCGCTCGCGGGCGGCCCGGGCCTCGTCGCCCCCCAGCCCGCGCCGGGCCTCCAGCTCTTCCAGGCGGTCCAGCAGGGCCTCGCGGGTGCCCCGGGCCTCTTCCTGCTCGGCCCGCAGCTTGAGGGGCGAGGCGGCCGGGGCGGAGACGCCCAGCTGCATGGGACCGAAGGGCAGCCGGATGAAGGCGGGCGAGACGAAGGCCAGGTCCGGGTGGGCCTGGGCCAGGGCGGGCAGGTCTTCGTCCGCGCAGTGGAAGGCACGGTCCAGCAGGGCGCCCAGGGGCCGCCCGGTCCCGGACCAGCGCACCCGGTCGCGCAGGGGCTCGCAGCCCGGGGGTGCGGCAGGCAGCGGCAGGGTGGACTCCAGGGCCAGCAGCAGGTGCCCCGGGGCAGCCGAGGCCCGCAGTGCCAAGGCGGCATCAGCGGAGAGCGTCTGCAGCCAGACCCCCAGCAGCCGCTCCAGGTCCGGGCGCCGTGCTTCGTCCACCGTCACCTGCTCCACCAGTGCCTGGGGCCGGAAGCCCTGGTCCTTGAGCCAGATGAGGCCCTTCTGGAGCTCCGCGTCGCCGAAGCTCTTGGCCAGCAGATCCGAGAGCTGCCGCAGGCGCCGCTCGGCCGCGTCCAGCTCCGACTCGGCCCGGTGATGGTCCTGGGCGAGGGTCCGCTGCGCTTCCTCCAACGCCTCGGCCCGGCGGCGCTGGTCGAAGGCCGCTTCTTCCGCCTGCTCCAGCTGGCCCAGGAGCCCCTCGAGGCTCCGTCCCACCAGGGTGGCCTCGGCCTCCAAGCCCTCCAGGCGCGGGGCCCGGACGGACTCCTCGTGGTTCAGCGCATCCAGGCGCCCCTCGAGCTGGGCGATCTGGCTCTGGAAGGCCAGCCGCTGCTTCTGGCGCGCCAGGGCCTCCTTCTGGCTCTCTGCCTTCCGCTCCCGGAGGCTCTGCAGTTCCGCTTCCCGGTGGCGCAGCGCCCCCTGGGCCAGGGCCACGCCCTCTTCCGCCAAGGTCAGCTCCCCTTCCCGCCCGGCGAGCCGCTCTGCCGCATCCTTGAGCAGGGCTTCCAGGGCAGTGAAGGAGTCCCCGGTCTCCGACAGCCGGTCCACGAGGGCCTGGATCCGCTCCTGCAGGCGACCCCGCTGAGCCTGGGCCTCGGTGCGCCGCTCCTCCTGGAAGCTGCGTTCCTGATCGGCCAGCTGGAGGCGCTGGTCCAGGCCGAGGATCGCGCTGGTGCGCCGGGCCTGGGCCTGCTGCTGCTCGTCCACGGAGAGGCGCAGGGTCTCCACCTCGGAGGCCTTCTCTGAGACCTGCGCGGTCAGCTCGGCCACCCGGCGCTCGGTCTGGTCCAGCTGGTCGAGGATGCGCTGCTTGGCCGCCTCCAGCTCCACCGCCTTGCCCGCGAGGAGGATGCGCTGGGTGGCCTTGATCTCGGTATCCATCTCCTTGGCCCGGCGGGCCCGGGAGGCCTGCCGGCGCAGGGCATCCATCTGCTTGTTCAGCTCGAAGAGGATGTCATCCAGGCGCTGCAGGTTGGCCCGGGTCTCGTCCAGGCGCTTCTCTGCTTCCACGCGGCGCAGCTTGTAGCGCGTGATGCCGGCGGCCTCCTCCAGCAGGAGGCGGCGGTCCTTGGGCTTGCTGCTGAGGATGAGGTCGATCTGGCCCTGCTGGATGAAGCTGTAGGCCCGGGTGCCCATGCCCGTGTCGAGCAGCAGGTCCTGGACATCCTTGAGGCGGGCCTCCCGGCCGTTGATGCGGTATTCACTGCCTGTGTCGCGGTAGAGCCGGCGGGAGATGGTGACTTCCCGGGTCGCGCCGGGCAGGCCCGGATCCGGCATCTCCAGGACCAGCTTCACCTCGGCGAGGCCCATGGGCCGACGCTGGGCGGTCCCGCTGAAGATCACGTCCGCCATCTCGGAGCCACGGAGCATCGAGGGCCGCTGCTCGCCCAGCACCCAGGCCAGGCTGTCCGCGATGTTCGACTTCCCGCAGCCGTTCGGCCCCACCACCGCCGTCATGCCGCCCGGAAAGCTGAGCTTCTGGGCATCGGCGAAGGATTTGAAGCCGTGGAGTTCGAGGGAGATCAGGCGCACGGGAAGGGCGCTCCGGGGAGGGTGGCTGGGAACATCTGGCTCCATCATTCCATACCAGAGAGGACTTCTGTCTGCGGGAGCCCAAGGGCCCCTTGGGAATCGGCTGGAAGCCCGCTAGACTCGGGTGTTCCCAGGCCCGTCAGGAGATATCTGTGCAGCCGTACCCAGTCCTCCCCACTGATCCTGCGCCCCCTGTCCGGGCGGAGGCTCACGGGTGTCGGACCGAGGCTGGCAGCCCCACCACCCTGGACCGCCCGTGAAACTCTCCTTGCTCGCCCCTCCCGACACCTCCCTGCTCTGGCTCGAGGCCCATCGCGTGCTGGCCGGCCCCTTCCGGGCGCCCATTCGGGGGCTACCTGACGAGGCCCAGCTGCTCCCGGCCCTGTCCGCCCTGCCGGCTGGCCCCACCAAGTGGGTGGTGGACGACCTCTGGACGCCCTCCCTACTGCTGCGGGACCTCACGGAGCTCCCCCGGGGGGCCGAAGCCCAGGAGGCCTTCCTCCGCTGGCGCTTCACCCAGGCCCTGGCTCTGGATTCACCCCATTTCGTTCAAGCCCTCGAGGTGGAACCAGGCACCTGGCTGGCCTCGGGCATCCGGGAGGACTTCCGGGAGAGCATCCTGCAGCTGGGTTTCCGCCTGGACCGCACCCTCCATGGCCTCACACCCCGCTGGCTCCATCTCTACAACCTGCTGGCCCCGTCCCTCACCCTGCCCGGCATGCTGCTGTCCTTGAGTCCCACCGACTCCGGGCGCTATGCGGGCACCCTGGTCGCCTGGGGCCGAACCCTCTGCCTGCTGCGCCAGTGGTCTGAACCCCTGGATCCCGAGGGCTGGCTGGAGGAGCGCATCGCGCCCAGCGCGGCCTTCCTCCAGCGGGAATCCCGGACCCCGCAGCAGCTGCTGATCTGGGGTGCCGCCGCCTGGCCTGAGAGCAACCTGCCCATCCGCTACCTCGATGAGCGGTTCGCACTCGGGGAGACGCGCTGATGGCCGTTCCCGTCCTCCCCCTCAACCTGGCGCCCCGACCCAGTCTCTGGCGCCAGCGGCACCAGACCATCGGGTGGGCAGCCGTCGGCCTCGGGAGCCTGCTCCTGATCGGGAGCATCGGCTTCACCTGGCGGGCCTACGCCCAGGCCAGCCGCGCCGGCCGGGATGCGGTCAGCCTCACCGAGGAGGCCAAGCGCGCTTCCCGGCAGGAGCAGCAGCTCCAGTCCTCGCTCCAGGACATGGACGCGGGCAAGGAGCAGTCGCGCTGGAAGCTCGCCGAGAAGATCCTCCAGGAGCGCAGCCTGCCCTGGTCCCGCCTCACGGCTGAACTGGAGCAGTGCATGGTGCCCGACATGCGGCTCAAGGGGATTCAGCGCGCCCGCAGCAACAACCAGCAGGTGCTCATGAAGCTCAAGGGCGAGGCCCGGACCCGCGAAGCGGAAGCCGCCTTCGTCGAGGCCCTGCGGGCCACCCCGGTCTTCGCGCAGGTGGTGCTGGAGCGCGAATCGGAGCGCGCCGGCGGCGGCTGGGACTTCGAGCTCAGCCTGCCCGCTGCGCCCATTCCGCCCCCCTTCCAGGTGAAGGTGATCAAGCAGGGCGTCGCCGCCCCGCCTGCAGCCAAGGCCATCGCCCGCCCCGTGGCCGTCGCCGCCCCCCTTCGTCCCGCCTCGCAGCCGGTGGTCCCCCCCGTCATCAAGCCAACCCCTCCCGCTCCGCCCCCCCCCCGCGAGGACGAGGGCCCGCTCCGGCCCCGCCGCGTCCGCGTGCGCCCCGCTGATCCGAGGAACCCGCAATGACCAGTCCCTTGCGCGCGAGCCGCCTCCGCCTCGCCATGGGCGCCCTGGGCGCGGTGCTCGGCTTGGGCGTGGCCCTCTTTCTCCTGCCGGACGCCTCCCAGCAGCTGAATCAGCAGCTGAAGGCCCGGCGCGGTGCCGAGCTCGCCCGGAACCAGCAGGTCCAGCAGCTCCAGGAGCTGCAGCGTCTGGCCGACCGGCTCCGGCGCGGCCGGGAGACCCTGGCCGACCTGGAAACCCGCCTGCCCCGCGGCTCGGCGGGAGAGCTCCAGTGGAGCCTCAGCAAGACCCTGCACCTGCTAGCGAAGAAGCACGGCCTGCGCCTGCAGAACGTGAAATACGGTCTGCCCAGCCGCGAGGGGGCCCGCGGCACAGATCTCGAGGCCGTGGAGGTCGAGTTCGTCGCCCTGGGCCTCTATGCGAACCACAAGGCCTTCATGCTTGAGCTCGAGGGCTCTGGCCTGCCCTTCGCCGTCCGCGACGGGCGCCTGGAAGAAAGCCCCGAGGGGGCCCGGCTCAACATCGTGCTGCGGGCCTTCCGGAAAGCAGGCGCCCCTGAGCGTGAGGAGGGCGAAGCATGAACGCCACCTCCCCCCGCGGCACCGACCTCCAGGGCATGCTCCAGGAGCTCCGCTCCAACCGCAAGACCCAGCTGGCGCTCGCCGGCTTCGCCGTGGTCATCAGCTACTTCCTCTACACGGTCTTCGCCCCAGATGCCCCCAAGGGCCGCCGCCCTGGCGAGACCCGCGCCGCCACCAACCTCGACTCCCGGCAGCTCCAGGGGCTGCGTCGGCTGCCGGACCTCGCCGCCCTCGACAAGGCGGGGGAGCTGCCGCCGAAGCCCAAGATCCTGCGGGACCTCTTCGTGTTCGAGTCCCCGATCCCGCCCCCCACCAAGCCGCCACCGCCACCGCCGCCACCCCCGCCGCCGCCGACCGCCGCCGAGCTTGAGGCCCAACGCTTGGCCCAGGTCAAGGCCGCCGAGTTCGCGGGACGGCCCCAGGATCTCCGCTACCTGGGCTTCTTCAAGGGCAGCCCCTCGGGGTCCGTGGGCGCCTTCATGAAGGGCGAGGAACCCGTCACCCTGACCCAGGGCACCCTCCTCAAGGAACGCTGGAAGCTGGTCTCAATCCTCGACACGAAGGCCGAATTCCAGAACACGAAGTATCCGGACCTCCGCGTGGTCCTGGAGGTCCGCGAGGCCTCCGGCGGCGCTGCCGTGACGAACCAATTCTGATTCGAAGGACGCCCCCCATGCCGACTCCCTCCTTCGCCCTGCTCCGCAAACCCCTGCTGGTGGCCACCCTCCTGCTGCTGACCCTCGGCTGCAGCCTGCACCGGGCCAACAAGGCGTTTGACGAGGGCCGCTACGACGAGGCGGTGGCCGAGTACCGGTCCGCCCTCCGGAGCGACCCCACCAACACCAAGGCCCGGATCGGCATCAAGCGCGCTTCCCAGCGGGCCGCCGAGGCCCACCTGACCCTGGCCCGCCAGGCCGAGATGAAGGGCTACACCGACACGCTGCTCACGGAGGTGCGGAAGGCCCTGGTGCTGGATCCCGACAACCAGATCGCCCAGGACTGGCTCATCAAGCTGGAGCAGAAGCTCGCCCGGGAAAAGGCCGAGGCGGACTCCGCCGAGGACCTGGACCTGATGAAGGTCAAGGCGGACGCCACCAACGTCGTCCAGCTGAACCCCCGCTCCATCGACGGCATCGACCTGAACTTCAGCCGGCGCACCAGCCTCAAGGAGATCTTCGGCACCCTGAGCAAGGCCTCCGGCGTGAACATCATCACCCACACCTCCTTCCAGGACGCGACGATCTCCATCGACCTGCGCGGCCTGCCCTTCCAGCGGGTGCTGGATACGCTGATGCTCCAGAACGACCTGTTCTTCAAGGTGATCGACAAGAACACCATCATGATCTTCAAGGCCACGCCCCAGAACCGGGAACAGTACGAAAATCAGATCATCAAGACCTACTACCTCTCCCACGCGGATCCCAACGAGCTGCGCTCCACCTTGACTACCATCAATCCCCAGCTGCGCGTCTTCACGGACAAGCGGATCAACGCGCTCATCGTCAAGGCCAAGCCCCTCGAACTCGCCATCGTGGATCAGGTGATCCGCACCCTGGACAAGGCCAAGGCCGAGGTCATGGTCTACCTCGAGCTGATGGAAGTCACCGAGAACAGCCTCGAGCACGCGGGTCTGCTGCCGGTGGTCAATGCCTCCGACACCTCCGGCACCTACCGCCTGGGCGCCACCACCGTGAACAACACCTCGGGCATGAACACGAACTCCGGCTTCACCAAGATCCACACGGCGGACATCCGCGTGCTGTTCCCGAACCTCGCCCTGGACTTCCTCAAGAGCAACGGCGATGCCCGGCTGGTGGCCAGTCCCAACGTGCGGGTGCTCTCCGGCGAGTCCGGCGAAGTGAACATCGGCGAGAAGATCTCCACCACCCAGAGCCAGCTCTCCATGCCCTCCACGGGCACCACCACCTCGTCCGCCCTGTCCTCCTCCCTGCTGGGCGGCGTGGGCCAGACCTCCTTCTCCTATGAGGACGTCGGCGTGAAGATCAAGGTCAAGCCCCGCGTCCACAACAACGGCGAGATCACTCTGGAGCTCGACAGTGAAGTGACGACCCTCAAGTCCGGGTCCACCCCGGGCCGCCCCGACCTCGGCAAGCGCCAGATCAAGACTATGGCCCGCCTGCGGGACGGCGAGACCGCCATCTTCGGTGGCCTGCTCAAGGACGAGGAGCAGAAGGGCCTGCAGGGCATCTGGGGCCTTACGGACATCCCCCTCATCGGCCGCCTGCTGGGTAACACCAACAACAGCAAGGCCAAGACCGACGTGATCCTCACCATCCGGGCGGTGCTGGTGCGCAAGCCGGTCCTGACGGAACAGGACATGGCCCCCTTCAATCCCGAGGATGCGGCCTCCAAGTCGGGGCCCTTCTCACCAGAGCCGGTGAAGAAGGCGCCCCCCAAGCCCGTCGCGCTCGTGGTCCCCGCGACCAAGCCCGCCGTGCCGACCGCCCCCGCCGTCAAGCCCGCCACCCCGCCGGTGGTTCCTGGAGCTGAGGCCACCGCCGCCGTGCCGGCCACCCCCAACCCGACGACGCCCCAGGACCCGCCCGCTCAGCCCGTCATCCCCCCCTCGGACGCCATCCAGGAGAAGAAACCTGGGGCCCCGAGTGACGCCCCACCCGCCCCTTCGGACCTGGTGATCTTCATGTCGCCCGTGGCCTCGGAGATCAAGGCTGGCCAGAAGGCACGCATCACCCTCACGGTCAGTGGTGGACAGGGCCTCACCTCCGGCATCCTCGAGCTCCGCCTGCCCCCGGGTCTGCGGCTCCAGGGCGTCACCCCCGGCGAGTTCCTCTCGGGCGATGGTGGCGGGCTTGAGCAGTTTCCCGGCAAGGACGGCCTCCTCAAGCTGGTCTTCCGGCGCAGCGCCTCGGGCACCGACTCCGGGCCCTTCGCCACGCTGGAACTCGAGGGCCTGACGGCGGGCAACGCGCCCGTGCTGATCCAGAGCGGGCAGTTCCTCATCGGCACCGGACCCATCTCCGGGCGCTGGTCCAACGCGCTTGTGACGGTGCAGTGAAGCGTCAGGGCGGCTTCACCCTGCTGGAGCTGGTGGTCACCGCCACCGTACTCATGATTTTGGCGTCCGTGGTCGTGCCCCTGGCCCGCAACGGGTTCAAGCGCCAGCAGGAGCTGGAGCTCCGCCGGGCCCTGCGGGAGATCCGCCTTGCCATCGACGACTACAAGAAGCAGGCGGAGATGCAGAAGATCAAGGCCCCGCCCGCCGATGCCAACTTCTACCCGGAAAGCCTGGAGATCCTGGTGGAGGGCGTGCCCCTCACGGGTTCCCTGAGCCGCAAGATGCGCTTTCTTCGCCGCATTCCCGTGGATCCCTTCAGCGGCAAGCCGGAATGGGGCATGCGCAACACCAACGATGACGTCACCAGCACCAGCTGGGGCGGGGGCCATGTCTACGACGTCTACACCCAGCACCAGGGCACCGGCATGAACGGCATCCCCTACCGGGAGTGGTGAGAAACGCTGTTGCCTCTCCGCGGGTCTCACGCTAGTCTTGGAGTTCGGCACATCCGGAACCTTCGGGGCCCGGCACGATCTTTCATGCGGATATGGCGGAATTGGTAGACGCGCTAGCTTCAGGTGCTAGTGTTCACAAGACGTGGGGGTTCGAGTCCCTCTATCCGCACCATTTTTTGCCGGCTTCGCCGACAAAAAAATGGTGACAAGAAAAGATCAAAAGCACTTGATAACAGGCGCCTGGCCTCTTCCAGGTTCGACCCATCCTTGGTACGGGACTGAGGATTTTCGCCGCAGGCGAACCTGGCAACGCTCAGCGTTGGTAGCGGGTGACGGGAGAACCCCCGAAAAGGAGCCATCATGGCCCTCGACGTTCAACAGAAGAAGATCATCATCGACGACTTCAAGCAGCACGAGTCGGACACGGGTTCGCCCGAGGTGCAGGTGGCCATCCTCACCAAGCGGATCAACGACCTGACCGAGCACTTCAAGATCCACAGCAAGGACTACCACAG
>CAIRAS010000344.1 GCA_903876615.1 uncultured Holophagaceae bacterium | reverse complement strand
AGCCCACCGGCCCATCGATCTCGGCGTAGAGGGGGTGGGTGAGGTAGCGCTCGCCGGTGTCGCAGAGGACGGCCACGATGGTCTTGCCGGGGCCCAGTTCCTTGGCCAGCTCCAGGGCAGCGAAGACGATGGCGCCGGTGCTGATGCCGGAGAGCAGGCCCTCTTCCCGGGCCAGGCGGCGGGCGGTGGCAATGGCGTCGTCGTAGTCCACGGGGCGGATGCGCTGGAAGGCCTCGCGGTTCAGGATGCCCGGCACGAAGTTGGGCCCGAGACCCTGGATCTTGTGGGGACCAGCCTTGCCGGCGCTCAGCAGGGGCGAGGCCTCAGGCTCCACGGCCACCACCAGGGTGCCGGGCTTGCGCTCGGCCAGCACCTCGCCCACGCCCGTCACGGTGCCACCGGTGCCCACGCCCGCAACGAAGGCGTCTAGCTCCGGCACCTGCTCCAGGATCTCGAGGGCCGTGGTGCGGCGGTGCACGGCGGGGTTCGCGGGATTGTCGAACTGGCGCACCAGGAAGTAGCGGGGATCGGCGTCCGCCAGCTCCTGGGCCTTGTCCACGGCGGCCTTCATGCCCCCGGAACCCGGCGTCAGCACCAGCTCTGCGCCGTAGGCCTTGAGCAGCGAACGGCGCTCCTGGGTCATGGTGTCGGGCATGACCAGGGTGATCTTGTAGCCCTTGGCGGCGGCCACGAAGGCCAGGCCGATGCCCGTGTTGCCGCTGGTGGCTTCCAGCAGGATCGAGCCGGGCTTCAGGGTGCCCCGGGCCTCCGCGTCCTGGATCATGCTCAGCGCGATACGGTCCTTGACGCTGCCGCCGGGGTTGGCGCTCTCCAGCTTCACGTAGATTCGGGCCGAGCCCTCGGGGACAATGCGGCTCAGGCGCACGACGGGCGTGTAGCCCACGAGGTCATAAGCATGCTCGACGCGGTTGGGACGAAGGGTGGCGGTCTGGGACTGGCTCATGGGTGGGATCTCCTGGGGTCGGGGCTGGCCCTGGACTCGAAGTATGGAAAGAAAAGTTAATTTGTCAAGTTTGTTAATTGATTTTGTTGCATACTTGGTTATCATGAACGCGGAGGTCCAGTCATGAAGGGTTCAGCCAAGGGGCGCTACGGTCTGCAGTTCATGGTGGAGCTGGCCCTCCAGGCGGGCCGCGGGCCGGTGCTGGTCACCACCGTGGCCGAGCGCCAGGACCTGCCCCCCAAGTTCATCCGGGTGCTGCTCGGCAGCCTCAAAAGTGCCGGGCTGGTCAAGGTCCAGCGCGGCCCCAGCGGCGGCTGTGAGCTGGCGCGGCACCCGAGCACCATCAGCGCCCTCCAGGTGCTGGAGGCCCTGGAAGGCCGCCTGGGCGCGGGCGAGGCCGAGCCCGGCAGCACCACGGGCGCGCGGGCCGTCCGCGAGCTCTGGAACCGCAGCACCAGCGCCGCCCGGGCCGTGCTGGGCCGAACCACCCTCGCGGACCTCGCCGCCCGCCAGCAGGACCTCGAAGTGGACACCCAGGGGTATTCGATCTAGGCCGACGGGTGGGTCGCCTCTCCCCTCGAAATTTTGTCTCGAGTGCAGCATTTTGATCCGTAAAAAGAAGCGTAAACTATCCATCTAACCTTGCTAATTGCCACCGGGATCCCTGCGCGGCCATAAGCCCCCCCGGGTCTCCCTCTGGCTTGCCGTCCTCGTACCAGCCGAGACGATCCTATGAGATCCCACAGACCCTGGTTGCCCCTCCTGGCGCTGCTGACGGGACTGGCGTTCACCTTCGGGTTCTGGTGGCAGTCGCGCGCCCTCCACCAGCGCACGCTGAGCTCCGCGCTGGAGCGGCACAGCCAGGAGGCCCGGTCCCGTATCGAGACCCGGCTGCGGAGCTACGAGCGCTCCCTGCTGGCCACGCGCAGCCATTTCCAGGCGAGCCCGGCGGTCACGCGCCAGTCCTTCGCCACCTTCGTGGCCGGCCTCGACCTGGAGCCGGGCATGCAGGCCATCGGCTTCGCCACGCTCGTGCCAACCGGTGAGAAGGACCGGCACCACCGGGAGCTCCGGGCCCAGGGCTTTCCCGACTACCAGATCCGGCCCCCGGGGGAACGGGAGGTCTATTGCCCGGTGATCTACCTCGAGCCCTTCCGGGACCGCAACCTCCGGGCCCTGGGCTTCGACATGCTGTCCGAAGCCGTCCGCCGGGAGGCCGCCTTCCGGTCCCGGGACTCGGGCCAGCTAGGCATGTCCGGAAAAGTCCAGCTGGTCCAGGACACCGGAACACACCCGGGCTTTGCTCTACGTGCCGGTCTACCGGAACGGGGCGCCAACGGCCTCCCCGGAGGACCGGCGGCGGAACCTGATGGGCTGGCTCTACACCGCCTTCAGGGTGGACAACCTGATGGGCGGCGTGCTCGGGGAAGCGGATTCGCAGCTGATCGACTTTGAGCTGTTCGACGGCCCCCCGCGACCCGAGTCCCTGCTCTTCGACCGGGACACCAGGCTGCGCTCCCTCCCCGCCTCGCCCACCCAGGGCTTGAGCACACCTCTGTTGTTCGGGGGTCATGCCTGGACCCTGGTGACCCACGCCCTGCCGGGCCTCCTGACCAGCCACCCGGACAACGCCAGGACCATCCTCCTCCTCGGCAGTCTGATCAGTCTCCTGCTCGGCATGCTCCTCCACCTGGACGCCCGGCAATTCAAGAAAATCCGCAGGCTCAACGAGTCTCTGGAAGATCGGGTCCAGGCGCGGACCAAGGAGGTGGCGGCAAGCGAGGAACGTTTCAACACGGCCTTCCAGTTCACCCCCATGGCCCTGGGCATCACCACCATGGCCGAGGGCCGCTTCCTGGTCGTCAACAAGGCCTTCGAGTCCATCTACGGCCACACCGCCGAGGAGCTGGCTGGGCGCATCGCCAGCGAGGTCGGCATCTGGTCGGACCCCGCCGACCGCGAGAAAGTGATGGCCCTGCTCCAGCAGGGGCTTCCCGTTCAGGACTTCGAAACCCAGATCCAGCGCAAGGACGGCAGCCGCCGCTGGGTCTCCTATTCCGGCCAGCTGGTGACCATGGGCAGCACCCCCTGCCTGCTCTCCGCTGCCGTGGACATCACGCACCGGAAGTGGGCGGAGGATGCGCTGCGTGACAGCGAAGCCCGCCTGCGGCGGGCCGAGCGCGTGGCCCTCGTCGGCAACTGGGAGCTGAACCTGGCCGAGCGGAAGATACGCGCCTCCAGGGGTGCCATGGGCCTGTTCGGCCTGCAGGCGGAAGAGTGGACCCTCGAGGAGATTAAGGCCCTGACACTCCCGGAATACCGGCCGACCCTGGACGCGGCCCTGGCCGGACTGATTGAACGCGGCCAACCCTACAACGTCAAGTTCCGCATGCGCCGACCCGACACCGGCGAGCTGCGCCACATCCACTCGGTCGCGGAATACGACACCACGCGGGGGGTGGCCTTCGGAGTGATCACCGACATCACCGAACAGGTCCTGGCCGATGAAGAGCGGGCCCGCCTCCAGAATCAGCTGCAGCAGTCGCAGAAGATGGAAAGCCTCGGCAGCCTCGCCGGGGGCGTCGCCCACGACATGAACAACGTGCTGGGGGCCATCCTCGGCATGGCCTCAGCCACCCTGGAGACACAGCCCGTGGGGAGCCCGACCCACCGGGCCTTCGACACCATCACCCAGGCGGCGACCCGGGGCGGCAAGATGGTCCGGAGCCTGCTGAGCTTCGCCCGGCAGAGTCCCGTGGAAGAGCGCGTGGTGGACATGAACGCGATCCTCCGCGAAGAGGTCGCCATGCTGGAGCGCACCACCCTCGGCAAGGTCCGCCTCGAGTTGGACCTCGAGGAGGACCTCCGGCCCATCCGGGGCGACGCCGCCGCCTTGACCCATGCCGTCATGAACCTGTGCGTCAACGCCGTGGACGCCATGCCCGAGGGCGGCACCCTCACGCTGCGCACCCGGAACGCCGACCCTGACTGGATCGAGGTGGGGGTGACCGACACGGGCATCGGCATGTCCCGAGAGGTCCTGGACAAGGCGATGGATCCCTTCTTCACGACCAAGGACGTCGGCAAGGGCACGGGCCTGGGCCTGTCCCTGGTCTACAAGACCGTGCAGACCCACCGGGGCCAGGTGGAGCTCCGCAGCGAGCCCGGCCAGGGCACCGCCGTCCGCCTGCGGTTCCCGGCCTTTGAGCCGCCAGCCCAGGAGGTGCAGTCCGAGCCCGCGCCCATCGCCGGGTCCGCTGCTCGGGCCCTCGAGGTGCTCGTGGTGGACGATGACGACCTGATCCAGAGCTCCATGCGCACCATGCTGGAGTTCATGGGGCACCGCCCCGAGGGCGCCACCAGCGGCGAAGAGGCCCTGGCTCAGCTCGAGGCGGGCTACGAGCCGGATCTGGTCATCCTGGACATGAACATGCCTGGACTGGGCGGCGCGGGCACCCTGCCGAAGCTCCGCGCCCTGCGACCGACCACGCCGGTCCTGCTGGCCACGGGCCGGGTGGACCAGTCCGCTTCGGAGCTGGCCCAAACCCACCCCTTCGTCACGCTGCTCTCCAAGCCCTACAGCATGGACGAACTCAGGCAGCGCATGGAGACCCTCGTCCGGGCCTGAAGGGCCAGGTCTCCCTTGCACTGCCGGGAACCCAGGTCCGCCCGCACACCCTAGCGCAGGCAGATCACCTTCGCCTTGCCCTTCCACTTGAGCCAGGCGCGATCGGTGGTGAGCACGGTGGCCCGCTCTCGTTCAGCCAGGGCCAGGCAACAGCGGTCGCCGAGGGCGAGGCCGAGCGGCCGGGTCCTGGCTGCCATCAGGCCCGCCTCCAAGGCGAGGGCCTGATCCAGCGGGGCCACCTCAAGCTGTAGCTCGTCTAGCGTGTGCCGGAGCTCCCGTGCCGGCAGTCCGGCCCGCCCCAGGATGCCAACCACCTCGGCCCAGTTCGGGGCGCCGATCAGGGCCTCGCCGGTCCGCACCGCCTCCCAGACCGGCTCCTGGCCCGGTTCCCCCAGCAGCAGCGCCACCAGGGCGCTGGCGTCAAGCACCGTCCTGGTCACGGCGATAGTCCTCCCGACGCTCCGCGACCAGTTGGTCGGATAGCAGGCGCCCGTCCTTCGGGCGGTAGGGCGCCAGGAGGGCCTGGGCGCGGCGCACCGCGACTTCTACGGTAACCAGCCGGACCTCCTCTCCCTGAAGCTCCAGGATCAGGCGGGAACCGGTCTTCAGCCCGAGGGCCTTGCGGAAGGCCGCCGGCAGGATCAGACGACCCGCACCGTCCAAGGTCACCGTGGCGTTCATGGGTGGACCTCCCCTCTTTCAAGGATAGGGGAAATTCCGAAAAATGCCATTTTTCTAAAATCTGGGAGATTTTGCGTTAAAAAGCCACCACCAGCCCTGGGGCGTCGGCGTGGCCCTTCGACTGGACCTCGGCGCCGCGGTAGAGGGTCCAGCCGGGGAGGCCCCGGGCCATGGACTTGGTCATGGCCCACTGCTGGACCCGGCTGTTGGCCAGGATGACCAGGAGCATCCGCTTCGGGTTCCAGGGGTTCGGGAAGGCGGCGATCAGCCCGTCGTCGGCCCGGCCGTAGGTGCGGCCCTGCCACTGGAACCAGCCGGGACCCGCGGCGAAGGGCAGCTTGCCCTCGGCCAGCAGGCGGGCCATGAGGCCGTTGTCCGCGGGCCCACCGAAGACCACCAGGTCGCGGCTGGCCAGCTCGGCATCGCTGACCTCGGCATCAGGCTTCAGGGGCAGCAGCAGCTCGGTCATGTTATCCGCCAGCAGGTCGCGGTACTGCAGGGCCAGGGTGCGCTGGGCCTCCACCTCCCGGGCCGTGCCGCAGACCAGCAGGGTGGCGCTCCAGTCGTCCAGCACATTGCTCGGCACCCAGAAGTCCGCCCGCGCCAGGGGTAGATCGCGCCCAGCGTTGAAGGTCAGACGCGTGGGCCGGGTCTCGCTGCGGAAGGTGAACGTGTCCTTGGCGCCGGTCAGGGCGACGCGCTCCAGGCGGGCGCCCTTCTCCGTCTCCAGGCTCACGAAAGCCACGAGGGGATACGCGAAGCCCGGCTGGGCCACCTCCACCTTCACCTCATAACTCTCCCCAACTTTCTCCACCCGCGCCTGGAGGCCGGGGGCGGGCAGGTCGGCCCGCTCGAGCCAGGGCTTCAGGATCGGCGCCACGTCCTTCCCCGCCGCAGCAGACAGGGCCACCAGCAGGTCGGCCGTGGCGGGTCTCTTGCCCCGGAACTGGGCCGAGACCGCCTGCATGGCCTTGCCGAAGGCCGCGTTGCCCAGGTGCAGGCGCAGCTGGTGCAGGGCGAAGACGCCGCGGATGCGCGGGATCAGATAGGCACCGTAGCGGTCATAGTCCGTGACCGTGGCCAGGGGGGCCTTGACGCCCTCCTTGGCGGCCAGCCAGAGGTGCCGCGTACCCAGGTCGGCCAGGGCGGCGCTCTGGGTCTCGAAGCCCTTGGCCCCGCTGCCCGCCAGCTGCTTCAGCTGCGCGTGGTAGGCCGCCGACCCGCTGATGAACCAGTTGTCGGCATCCGAGGCGGGCCGGATCGTGCCCGTCCACAGCCCCTTGGCCTCATAGCTGAAGGCCTCCTTCACGGCGGCGGTATCCGGCACAGCCGCCGCCTTCAGAGTCTTTTCCTGTCTCCAGGCTGCGCGAGCAGCCTGGAGCCGGCTCGAGATCCAGACCGGACTGAACGTCGTATACCCATGGGTCAGGTGCGGCGTGGCCAGGGGCAGGTCCGCGATCCAGCGGCCGCCCACCAGCTTTTCGCGCTGGGTGGACTTGCCCTGGTGGGCGATGAAGACCAGGGCTTCGGCCATCTCCGCGGTGGTGAGCTTGGCGTCGCAGGCGTGGGGCCGGTTGATGGGGCTGCTGGCCAGCATGCGCGTGGCGCTGTCGATATCGAAGCCGCCCTTGCCGCTGGCCCGGAAGGCCTCCTGGAAGGCGATGTCGCGGTTCCAGGTGTTGAAGGCCAGGTCCACGGGCGCGCCGTCGGGGTTGGCGCCGTACTCGCCGCGCACCTCGAGGTCGCGGTTGTTGTTGTTGGCCCAGATGAAGCCCTGGTGGTTGGCCGGCGT
>CAIRAS010000343.1 GCA_903876615.1 uncultured Holophagaceae bacterium | reverse complement strand
GTGCAGCCGGCGAAGAGGGCGCCCAGGGCGCAGGCCTCGTTGCCGTCCACGATGATGAGGCCCTGGGTCTTGTTGTCGCGCACCACCCGCACCTGGTCCTGGTCGGGCAGGTTCTCCATGGCCCAGTCGTAGCCGGCCATGGCGGCGTTCTGGTTCAGCTCGATGGCCTTGTCCTTGCCCTTCAGCTGCTTAGCGATGGCCTTCTTGACCTCGGCCATGTCCACGCCCAGCACGCGGGAGGCGACGCCGACGTAGATCATGTTCTTCACCAGCTTGTGCAGCTTGGGCTCGGGACAGGAGGCCGTCACCAGCTTCTGGAAGGGCACGGGGATGCAGGAGAGGTCGCTGCGCAGCTTGTCCAACTGCAGCGGCTCATCGTAGATCACCAGTGCGCCGACATCGGCCTTGGCGATGTCGTCCTTGGCCGTCTCGGGATTCATCAGGATCAGCATCTCGTTGCTGGCCTTGCGCGCCACATAGCCCTTGGCGCTGGCGCGGATGGTGAACCAGGTGGGCAGGCCGGCGATGTTCGAGGGGAAGAGGTTCTTGCCGCTGACGAAGACGCCCATCTGGAAGATGGCGCGCAGCAGCACGGTGTTCGCGGTCTGGGAACCCGATCCGTTGACCGTGGCCACCTGGATCGAGAAATCATTGATCCGGGTTTTCGCTCCCTGGGCGAGGGGGGGGGCAGCAGGACTGGCAGTCATGGAGACTCCTTTTCTGGGCGAGCCGGCGGGTATGGGGTGTGCATGAAAGAGGATAATGAGGGCGTAAATACTTGATCTATCAGGCAGTCCTTCAGTATGGCAGAGGCCGGAAGCCGGTTCCATCCACGGTCTTGCCAGGGGGAGGAAGGGGGTCTGAAAATAAGCGAAAAAAAAGGGATTGACGACCTGCTGCTCCACTCCTACATTGAAAGCCATGAAAACCAGTGATCTCACCAAACGGCAGCAGGCTGTGCTGAACTTCATCCGAGCATTCGTACTCGAGGAGGGGCGCAGCCCCACGCTCGCGGAAATTGCCAAGGGTGTCGGTTCCAGTGCGGTATCCACCATTCACAAACATGTCCAGCACCTGATGGACAAGGGCTTCCTGGTCCGCAGCCACGGGAAGGGCAACAACCTGGTGGTGGCCACCCAGGCCGAGGAGGCGCCGGATCGCGGCCGCTCCGTCCGTGGTGAGCAGCGGCCCGAGGTCTTGCCGCTCATGAAGATCTACCCCTTCTGCGGTGACGTGGCCGCCGGCGCCCCCATCCTGCCCGAGAGTCGCGCCCTGCCCATCGAGGTGCCCAACAGCATCCACCGGCAGCGCGAGGAGCTCTTCGTCCTGCGGGTCCGGGGCGACTCCATGGTCGATGACGCCATTCTCGATGGCGACCTCGTGGTGCTGCAGCGCAAGGGCGAATACCGCAATGGGGACCGGGTGGTGGCCCTCATCGAGCAGGAGGAGGTCACCCTGAAGGAGTTCCGACGCGACGCCAAGGGCGTGTGGCTCATCCCTCACAACCCCGAGCTGCAGCCGCGCTGCTACCCCCCGCAGAACATCGACATCCAGGGCGTCCTCGTCGGCGTCATGCGCAGCTGCTGAGAGCGGCCCGGCGGGTCGACTTCCGCGTGGAATTCGGGAACCTGATTATCGGCCAGACTCCGCTAAAAAGGCGCTCCACGAAGAACACGAAGTCGCCCTGCGGGCGCTGGAAGCACTCGAATCCGCCCGGACCCGGGCCGGTCGCACGCGACCGGGGGTCCCGGCCCGGATGCCCTGTCGGCGCGATGACCGCGCCTTCGTGCCCCTTTGGGTCTGTGCTTCGTGTCCTTTGTGGCGAAGGCTTCTGATCCCTTTTTCAGGTTCTTCCGGAATTCCCGGGATCATTCTCGGCCGTGCACTTGCAGGCATCCCCGTCCATCCCATTTATCCCCGTCATGCCTCTGCTTTCTGGGGCGGAATGCCAGGCTGAAGGTTCAAAGACAAGTGCCTTTGGACGGGGATAAAAACGGATGAACGGGGATGACCGCCAACAGCCGCCGAATGCGGGCCCTTGCAGGGGCCGGCCGGCACTGAGCGGGACTCAGCGACCCAGCCGGCTCCGCACGGCCTGCCCCATCTCGGTGGTGCTGTGGGTTCCGCCGAGGTCGCGGGTGCGGAAGCCCGCCTGCAGGGCCTCGCCCACCGCTGCTTCCAGCGCGGTTGCTTCCGGCTCCCAGCCCAGGTGGCCGAAGAGCAGCGCGAGGCTCAGGAACATGCCCACGGGGTTGGCCAGACCCTGCCCGGCGATGTCCGGCGCGGAGCCGTGGACCGGCTCGGCCAGGGCCGCGCAGCGGAAAGGCCGGTGGGGGGCCCAGCTGAGGGAGGGCGCCATGCCCATGCCGCCCAGGTAGGCCGCCGTGAGGTCGCTGATGAGGTCGCCGAGGTAGTTGTCGGCGGCGATGATCGCGAAGCCCTTCGGTTCTTGCACGAGGGCGCAGAGCAGGGCGTCCGCGTGCATGGTGCGGGTGGCCACGCCGGGGAACTGGGGCCGGAGGTCCTCGAAGACGCGGAGCCAGAGACCGTGGCCATGTTTCAGTACGTTGGCCTTGTGCGCCAGCAGCAGCGGGCGCCCCCGCTCGGCCGCCCGCTGGAAGGCCGTCTCCAGCAGACGGCGGACAGCGGGCTCCGTGTGGATGGCGAAGTCCACGGCGCGGCCGGGCTCAGTGGTGCCCTGCAGGCAGTAGGGGCCCTCGGTGTTCTCCCGGAAGATCTCGAGGTCCAGGCCAGCCTGGAAGCCCGGCAGGAGGGGGCGGCAGGGGCGGAAGTTCACCGTCAGCTCCAGGCCCTGCCGCAGCCGCAGGAGGATCTGTTCCGCATGGCGCCCGTCGGGGATGCGCGGATCCCCCACTGCACCGAAGAGCACCGCGTCGCAGCCGTCACGGAGGGCCGTGAAGGCGTGCTCGGGCAGGGTCTCTCCCGTGGCCAGGTAGTGCTCGGCGCCGTAGGGCAGGGGGACCGCCTCGAGGCACCGGCCCCGGACCGCCGCCCAGTCCAGGCAGGGCGCGGCTTCGGCCATGACCTCGCCGCCGACGCCGTCGCCGGGGATGAGCGCGATGCGGACCGGTCTGGACACTGCGGTTCCCTCCCCCTGAGGAGCCGATGGTGCCACACTCCACCTGGAATCTGGAGGCCAGAGTGGCGCGGACAGGGAGGATCACCATGGGGATCATCGCGATGCTGGGGCTCGCTTCGGCGGCCGAGGTGACCGAAGGGGCGAAGGCCCCGGCTTTCGAGGCGCAGGATCAGCACGGCGCCACCGTCCGCCTGGCGGACTTCAAGGGCAAGTCGGCCGTGGTGCTCTACTTCTATCCCAAGGACGACACGCCCGG
>CAIRAS010000342.1 GCA_903876615.1 uncultured Holophagaceae bacterium | reverse complement strand
TCCAGGGCGTGCAGGTGGTAGAAGTGCACCACGTGGTCCTGGACGAACTGGGCGCAGAACATGAGGTTGCGCACCAGCTCCGCGTTCTTGGGGACGGTGATGCCCAGGGCGTCCTCCACGGACCGCACGCTGGCCAGGGCGTGCACGGTGGTGCAGACGCCGCAGACGCGCTCGGTGAAGGCCCAGGCGTCACGGGGGTCGCGGCCCTTCAGGATCTTCTCGATGCCGCGAACCATGGTGCCGGCGCTGAAGGCGTCCTTCACGACGCCGTTCTCGACCACCGCCTCGATGCGGAGGTGGCCCTCGATGCGGGTGACGGGATCAATGACGATGCGGTTGCTCATCCGTTCACCTTTTCGCTGTCAGGCGTGTCTTTGATGGCTTCGGCCACCTGGTCATGGATCAGCTTCCGCTTGCGGATGTTCGTGGAGACAGCGTGGGCCGCCACCCCGACCGCGGCGGCGGCACCCAGGGTCAGGCCCACGGTGTCCGCCGTGGACTCGATGCCGAAGCCCGGGAAGGAAGGCAGGTGCCGGTAGAAGGGACCGTTGTCCCAGAAGCCGTTCTCGCTGCAGCCCAGGCAGCCGTGGCCGGACTGGATGGGATAGCTGGTGCCCCCATTCCACTTGGTGACCGCGCAGGCGTTGTAGGTGACTGGCCCGCGGCAGCCCATCTTGTAGAGGCAGTAGCCCTTGCGCGCGTTGTCGTCGTCGAAGGTCTCCACGAAGAGGCCCGCGTCATAGTAGGGGCGGCGGTAGCAGGTGTCGTGGACGCGCCGGGAGTAGAACTCCTTGGGCCGTCCCTGGGCATCCAGTTCCGGCATACGGCCGAACATGAGGATGTGGGTGACGATGGCCACCATCACATCGGCGATGGGCGGACAGCCGGGCACGTTGATGACGGGCTTGTTCACCAGCTTCTGGATGCCGGTGGCCCCGGTGGGATTGGGCTTCGCGGCCTGCACGCAGCCGTAGGAGGCGCAGTTGCCCCAGGCCACGATGGCGGCGGCGCCGGCGGCGGCCTCCTTCAGGATGTCCTCGGCGGTGCGGCCCCCGATCATGCAGAAGACGCCGTTTTCCTTGGTGGGCACCGAGCCCTCCACCAGCAGGATGTACTTCCCGGCGTAGGCCTTCATGACATCGGCCTTGCACTTCTCGGCCTGGTGGCCCGCGGCGGCCTGGAGGGTCTCGTCGTAGTCCAGGGAGATGGCGTCCAGCAGGACGTCCGCGACAATGGGATGCGAGGCCCGGATGAAGGACTCGCTGCAGCAGGTGCACTCCTGGAAGTGGAGCCACAACACCGGCGGCCGGTCCTTCTTCTCGTAGGCCTTGGCCACGGCGGCTGAAGCGTTGGTCCCGAGGCCCGCGGCGGTGGCGGCGAAGGTGCAGAACTGCATGAAGTCCCGCCGACTGTAGCCCTTCTCCCGCATCACCTCCCACAGGGAGTTTCGTTCTCCTGGCATGCTGCCTCCTCGGCCATGGGCCCAAGAATTGAGACTGCGTCTAAAGATATTTAATTGGGGGAACTGTTAGGGTTAACCTAGGAGTGGACCGAGGGCTGTCAAGCCACGCTCTGCAATTAACTTGGACAACCAGGCAAATAAGCCCGTGGCGCATGGTGTGACTTTTGTCACAACACGGATTTCGCTGGCCAAACAAGCCGAGGGATCAGTGCGCCGGGTCGAAGCGCCGGTAGCGGTAGTAGGCCGCACAGGCCCCTTCCGAGGAAACCATGGTGGCCCCCAGCGGGTGGTCCGGGGTGCAGAGGGTGCCGAAGGCAGGGCACTGGGGGGGCTTCAGCAGCCCTTGGAGCACCAGGCCACTCTGGCAGTCCGGGGACTCGGCGCCGCCGACATCCTGCACCCCGAAGCGGAGGGCCGCGTCGAAGGCCGCGAGCTCCGGCCGGAGGCCGAAGCCGCTGGCCGGGATGGGGCCGATGCCGCGCCAGGTGCGGTCCACCACCTGAAAGACCCGCTGGATCAGCGCCTGGGCGGGCCGGTTGCCGCCGGCCTTCACCAGCCGCGAATACTGGTTC
>CAIRAS010000341.1 GCA_903876615.1 uncultured Holophagaceae bacterium | reverse complement strand
GACCTTGTCGTCCGTGACGTAGCTGTGAACCCACTGGATCTCAGAGCCCATGGAGCGCAGGACACCGCACGACTTCTGGGAGATGGCCTTGAGGGTTGCAGCGTCCAGGCTCCCTGCGCCCGGGATGTTGCGTTCGATCACGTACTTTGGCATTCGACCTCCGGTGGGACAGAACTTCAGGACGGTGAGGACTGAACAAGAGATGAGAATCTTTCAGGCGGCCTGCGCCAAGCGAGCGCCAACCTAGCTGACGGTGAGGATTCACTGCTGGGGCAAGGACCCAGTTCCTTGATGCTGGCCACCCAAACATGGGTTCACTTGAGTTCATGTCAAGACATTGAAAATTGTATTAATACCTGATTTTTACAATTTTAAATTGATTTCCAGACTACTGGAGCCAATTCTGGTGCGGCGTCCCGCCAAATCCTGAATCTCCTATACAGGATGGCCGTTGGAGGGCCTAGAAGCGGATGATGGTGGCGAACCGGATGCTGCGAGGATCGGCCGGATGCACGAGCCTGTCGTTGACACCGGCGGTGGGCTCCCCCTGGAGGCGAGTGGCGTAGTAGTACTCGATGTCGTTGACCTTGGCGTTCAGGACGTTCATGGCCTCCAGCTGGAGCCGGACGTGCTTGGAAACCTGGTAGCCGAAGCCCGCCTGCAGGACGGTGCTGCCCTGGGACCGCACGCTATTGTCCTGGACCAGGGCCCTCGGGCCGAAGTAGCGCAGGCGCAGGTTGAGGCTGTCGCCCGACTCGTTCTTCAGGGCCACGCCCAGGGAACCGACCCCCTCAATGGCCTCGGGCACGTGGTCGCCCGCGCCGGGTAATGGATCCACAAACCGGGCCCGGGAGTAGGCGAAATCGCAGTCCACGTTGAGCCAGGGATAGGGGTTGAAGTCGTTGCTGCTCTCGAAGCCCAGCCGGCGCGTCCGGCCTTCGGGGTCGAGGCCGCCGGTGTCGCCGTCGAATACCAGCTCGCTGCCCATATCCAGGCCCCAGACAGTGAAGGTGGTCCCCCACCAGTCCGTGGGTTTGGTGCGCAGGCCCACCTCATAGCCCAAGGCTTTCACCAGGTAGGGGGCTGGCGCCACCGGCTCTCCGGCGGTCGGCCCTGGAGTGTCGTCGATGCGCTTAGTCACGCCCCGGGCATCGTTGCTGTGGTAGCTCTGCCCCACATTCACATAGCACTCGGTGGAGCCCCAGGGCCCGAAGGCCAGGCCCAGCTTGGGGCTGGACAGGGCCTTGTTCCCGCTGCCGCTGTTCTGTGGAACGGTCAGCGCGTCCACGCGATAAGTCTGGTCATCCAGGCGAGTGCTCAGGGTCGCGCGGAAGTGGGGCGAGAAACGCCACTGGGTCGAACCGTAGATGCCCAGCGCGTTCAGGTTCACGGCATTGTCGTTGTCCGTCCCAAGCACCCTGCGGTCCTTGGTATGGAAGAGACCGACTCGGATGGAGTCGTTGCGCTCCTGCAGGCCCAGCACGTTCGTGACCTCCACCTCCCCCACGTCCCGCGTCCAATGCTGGCTCAGCTCGAAGCCCCCGTAGGTCCGGCG
>CAIRAS010000340.1 GCA_903876615.1 uncultured Holophagaceae bacterium | reverse complement strand
GACGCCTTCCTGGCCAAGGAGCCGGCTTTTGCGCTGCTGGGAGGGATTGCCCCGGGCGAGTGGAAGCCTATCCACGACTTCTGTGAGCGCGCGCAGCTGCCCTGCCTCTTCCCCATCACCGACCTGCCCGAGGTCTCGGACACCGACTGGTACACCCAGTACTTCTCCAAGGGCTACTACCAGGAGGGCCAGGCCGCCGCCCGCTACCTGCACGGCCTGGAGGACCCGAAGCCGGCCCGAAAGGTCCTTCAGATCATTGAGAGCAGCCCGGAGGGGAAGGCCCTGGCTCAGGGCTTCCGCGACACCTGGGCCGAGCTGGGGCAGGCCGCCGTGCCGGAGATCCTGCTGCCCGAAGGCAAGCCCCTCGCCCCCGCGACCCTGGAAGACCTGCTGGCCCGGGAGAAGCCCAGCACGGTGCTCCTCTGGACCGGCGCCAGCGCCTTCCCGGCCCTGGCGGCACTGACCCAGGGTGCCACGGGCGCCTTCCTGTCGGCCCGCCTGCTCGGCAGCCAGCTGACCAGCCTGCCTGAACCGGTCCGGTCCCAGGTCTGGATCACCTATCCCTACCGGGAGCCCAAGCTGGAAGCCAAGCATTCCCTCTATGCCGACACGCTCCTGGGCGGCCTGACGCAGCGCCACCCGGAGACTCGGATATCGACCCGCACCTATGCCCTGGTCCAGATCCTCCGGCAGGCGCTCATGGACATGGACCGGCACTTCTACCGGGACAACCTCCTCGACCGCATCGGCATGCAGCGGGACCAGATCCTTCCGGACTATCTCCGCCTGAGCTTCGGCCCCGGCCAGCGGTATGCCTCCAAGGGCTGCTTCATCATGCAGGTGGGGCCTGGCCCCTCCCCGTCGCTCATCCGGAAGAGCGAGTGGGTGATCCATTAGTCCTGGCTCGGGTATGTTGAACGGGAAGAGGTGCTCATGCGTGCGATGAACTGGGGCTGGTCACGGCTGATGCTCGGAGTGGCGGTCCTCGGCCTGGCCCTGCTGGGCCTGGGCTGCAAGGATGTGGTCGAGGCTCCCACCTCGCTGGCCTACGCCACCAACCCCGCCAGCTACGTGGCTGGCGTCACCATCACCCCGAACAGCCCCACCGCCTCGGGCGGGGCCATTGATTCCTACGGGGTCAGTCCCGCGCTGCCCACGGGCCTCAGCCTGGATACCAAGACCGGGATCATCACAGGCACGCCCTCCACGGTCAGCAGCACGGCCACCTACACGGTGACCGGCACCAACGCCACGGGCAGCACCACGGCCAGCCTCAGCATCACCGTCAGCGGTCCCTCCCTCACCATCACCAGCCATCCGGCCAACCTGTCCATCCTGGTGGGCCAGACAGCCCAGTTCAGCGTCTCGGCGGCCGGCACGGGAACCCTGAGCTACCAGTGGCTGAAGGGCGGCGTGGCCATTGCCGGTGCGACCGCCGCCGCCTACACGACCCCGACCGCCATCCTGGCCGACAGCGGCAGCAGCTTCACGGTGCAGGTCTCCGATGCCTATGGAGACACCCTCACCAGCAACGCCGCCGTGCTCACCGTGACCACCGTTGCGGGCGGTCCCGGCACGTTCATCGCCACCGGCAGCCTGGCCGCCGCCCGGGCCTTCCACACCGCGACCCTGCTCGACACGGGGGATGTGCTCATCACCGGCGGCAAGAACGCCTCCAGTTCCCTCCAGACCGCAGAGCTCTACGACCCCATCGCGGGCACCTTCAGCGCCGAGGGGAACCTCACCACCCCCCGCTACAACCACACCGCGACCCTCCTGGCGGACGGGCGGGTTCTGATCATCGGCGGCGTCAGCTTCGCCACGACCCTGGCCAGTGCCGAGATCTATGACCCGGCCACGGGTGTCTTCACGGCCACAGGCGGCCTCCTGGCGGCCCGCTCAGACCACACCGCCACGTTGCTGACCAGCGGCAAGGTGCTGGTGGTCGGCGGCCGGGATCTCACGGCCTACCTCGCCACGGCCGAGCTCTGGGACCCCGCCACGGGGGCCTTTACCGTCATCACCAACGCGCCCCTCAGCCCCCGGGCCACCCACACTGCCACGCTGCTGGCCAGCGGCAAGGTCCTTATTGCCGGCGGCTACCGTTCCAGCGCGCTGGCCACGGCCGAGCTCTACGACCCGACCGCCGGCACCTTCACCGCCACCGGCAGCCTGAACGTCGCCCGGGCCTATCAGACCGCCACCACCCTCGCCAACGGCAAGGTGCTCGTGGTGGGCGGGGCCGTTTCGGCCACGGCCGAGCTCTACGACCCGACCGCGGGCACCTTCACCACCACGGGCAGCCTGCTCATCGCCCGGGCCAGCTGGCACGTTGCCGCCCTCCTGTCCTCAGGGAAGGTCCTCATCGCCGGGGGGCTCGGTATCGGCACGCCCGCAGCCCTGCTGTCCGAGGCCGAGCTGTTCGATCCCGCCACGGGACTCTTCACCTCCACCGGCAGCCTGACCACGGGCCGCGAAGCCCCGACCGCCACGGTCCTGGGGAGCGGCAAGACCCTCGTCGTCGGCGGCGCAGGCGCGGGCTACCTCAGCAGCGCCGAGCTCTACTACTGATCCCGCAACCCTAGCTCCTGAGAACCCCCCGAGGCCCGGAATCTCCCTTCCGGGCCTCGGGTGCGTACGCCTACACCGAATTACGTAGTTCCTACCCGCCCAATGGGTAGAACTACCCATACCCGTAAGCTCTCATTCCACCGAGGATTGTCATTCATACGTTTTTCTACTTATTTGGCCCGCGGTCCCTCCGACCCGTTGGGCTTCCTGTTCATCACGCCAGTCGGTCTTGTCTAGCCCTGAGTTCCCCATTTTTCAGGAAGAGGTGCAGCATGCAAAGCAAGTTGAAGAAACTGTTAGGCTTGTTCCTAACGCTGTTCGCCGGCTTCGGCCTGCAAGCGCAGGCGCAAGAAGTGCCGAACCGCACGGCCGCCCCCACCCCCGGCGGCGACCAGTCCGCCATCGTCGAGCGGGCCACCCGCCGGGCCGTGCTGAACAATGCCCGCGCGGCAGCGGCAGCCCGCACCAAGGCGGCCCTCCAGGCCAAGGGCGGCAAGGTTGACCCCAAGTCCCTGGGCGTGAACCCCGCCGGAGCCGCCAAGGTCGCGGCGCCCACCCCCAGGGGCGGGACGGTGGAGGCTGGCGTCCAGGTCAAAGGCCCTGGCTTCCAGCTGGCCCAGCCCGACTACCTGAACGGGACCGCCAGCAACTGGCACTACACCAAGCGCCTGCGCAAGTTCGTGGATACCCTGCCCGGACTGGGCGTGGACAACAAGAACAACCTGGGGAACTACATCCCTGTTGGCGTGGCGGACACCGGGACCTATCCCGGCTCCGACTACTACGAGATCGACCTCGTCGAATACACCCAGAAGCTCCACTCGGGCCTGGCGCCCACCAAGCTGCGCGGCTACGTCCAGCACAGCAGCACGCCGTGGGTGAACGGCCACGCCGCCACCAACTACCTCGGACCCGTCATCATCGCCCACAAGGACCGCCCGGTCCGGGTGAAGTTCACGAACTTGCTGCCCACCGGTGCCAGGGACGCCACCACGGGCCGCCGCCCCGGCGACCTGTTCATCCCCGTGGACACCACCCTCATGGGCGCCGGCGTCGGCCTCAACGGCGGCACCGAGACCTTCACCGAGAACCGGGCCGAGCTCCACCTCCACGGTGGCCTCAACCCCTGGATCAGTGACGGCACCCCCCACCAGTGGATCACCCCCGCGGGCGAGACCACCAGCTACAAGAAGGGTGCCTCTTTCCAGAACGTGCCCGACATGAGCGCTGGCGCCACCCCCGGTGACGGCATCGCCACCTACTACTGGACCAACCAGCAGAGCGGCCG
>CAIRAS010000339.1 GCA_903876615.1 uncultured Holophagaceae bacterium | reverse complement strand
GGGAAGAACACCGCGTAGGCGAAGATGGTGCGGAGGAAGGCCTGGAAGTAGTCCTCGTTGATGGTCTGGAACTGCTTGGCGCTGCGGGCCTCCTGGGCGTTGACCTGCACCAGGCCCATGCCGGAGATCTGCTCCTGGAGGAAGGCATTGATGGCCGCATAGCGTCGCTGCGTCTCGCGGAAGGCGTCCCCCGCCCGGCGCCGGAAGACCTCGGTGGCCACCAGGAGGAAGGGCAGGATGCCCAGGGCCACCAGGGCCATGCCCGCGTGGGTCCAGAACATCCAGCCCACGATGGCCAGCAGGGACAGGGCGTCCCCCACGATGGCCACGAAGCCCGAGGCGAACATCTCGTTGAGGTTCTGCACATCGCTGGTGACCCGGGTCATGAGGCGGCCCACGGGATTGCGATGGAAGAAGTCCGTGCTGCGCCCCATCAAGTGAGCGAACAGCTGCACGCGGAGGTCGAGCATGGCCCTCTGGCCCACCCGGGCCAGCAGGAAGTAGCGCGCGAAGCTGACCAGGAAGCCCGCGATGAGGATGCCGAAGAAGCCCGCGATCAGGGGCGCGGCGCCCCGGAGGCTGCCCTGGCCCATGAAGCGGTTGATGAGGCGCAGCGTCAGCTCCGAGGGCAGCACCTCCAGGAAGGCGCCCAGGGCCATGAGCACCAGGAGGGCCAGCAGGGAGGCCCACTGAGGCCGCAGATAGCCTGCCAGGCGCCAGAGCAGCGCGTGGCGCATGGGTTGCTGGTCCACCTGATCGGACCGGAAGAAGGCTCCCTGTTCAGACATGGGCCCATTGTCCCACACCTGGTCCCTCCGGAGAGGCGGCGCCTCGCCGGAACGGGGCTCGACCTGTAAACTGGAGCTTCCGTTGGAGACCCCATGCGCCCTTGGACCTGCTTTCTCATCGCCACCAGCCTTGTCGCCCAGGCGCCGGCTCAGGCCAGTCTGGACAAGGCGGCAGAGGCACGGCTCCGGAAGGACGTCACGTTCATGGCTGCCCCGGCCCAGAAGGGGCGGGGCAACGGCTATCCCGAGCTGGAGGCCGTCGCCCGGCGCATCGAGAAGGAACTCAAGGCCCTGGGGCTGAAGACTCAGCTGCAGCACTTCCCCTTCATCGCGAAGGTGGTCCGGGAGCGCCAGGACGCCAGCCTGCTGCATGGCGACAGCCTCCGGCCTCTGGTGTGGGGGAAGGACATCGAGGCCCTGGGACTCAGTGCCGACGCGGGTTTCCGGAACCGCCCGCTGGCTTTTCTCGGCTATGGCGTGCAGATCCCCGGCGGCTACGATGACTTCGCAGGCATCGACCTGAAGGGCCACGTGGCGGTGATCGCCCGCACGGTGCCTGACCTGGACATCTTCGCCCACCTGCCGCGCATGGATCGCAGCCTGCTGGCCCGCCTGAAGCGCCTGGAGGCCGCCAAGGTGGCCGGGGTCATCGTGCTCGAGGAGAACGGCGTGCGGTCCCTGCTGCGCGAAGAAGGCCCGGTGAAGCTGGAGATCCCCGTGGTCGGCATCACCGCCGAGGCTCTGGCCGCCAGCTGCGGCGACCTGGTGGCCCGGCTGAAGACCATCAAGGACACGGGCAAGCCCGCCAGCCAGGACTTTGTGCTGGCGCCCTGGACGGCCCTGAACCTGGACCTGAAGCTGACCCGCGAAGAGGCCCAGGTGCCCAACGTCGTGGCGGTGATCCCCGGCCGGGACCCCAAGCTGAAGCAGGAGTTCATCGCCATCGGCGCGCACATGGACCACCTCGGCATGGGTGAGCGCCACAGCATGGCCGGCGCCGAGGGCCGCGGAGTGATCCATCCCGGGGCCGACGACAACGCCTCCGGCTCGGCCATGATCGTGGAGCTGGCCCGGCAGCTGAAGCAGGCCCGACCCAAGCGGTCGATCCTCGTGCTGCACTTCGGCGGGGAGGAAGAAGGCCTCCTGGGCTCCCAGTACTGGGTGCAGCACCCCACCCAGCCGCTGGCGTCCGTGAAGTTCATGCTCAACTTCGACATGGTGGGCCGCCTGGACCTAAAGGCGCCCCGGCTCATGATGGGCGGCCTGGGCGCACCGAAGTCCGCCGTGGAGGGCGCCCAGAAGTTCGTGCCCAAGGATTTCTCCGTGAGCGCCGATGTCGGCGCCAGCGTGGGCGGCTCCGACCACATGACCTTCTCCCAGGCCAAGATCCCAACCTTCTTCTTCTTCACGGGCATCCACGGGGAATACCACCGGCCCACGGACACGGCGGACCTCATCAACTTCGCGGGCATGGCGCGCCTCGCCGTGTTCGGCAAGGCCGTGACCCTGGACCTCGCCAATGCGGACGTGCTGCCGGCCTGGGACGCCGAG
>CAIRAS010000338.1 GCA_903876615.1 uncultured Holophagaceae bacterium | reverse complement strand
GGCCTTGTGGTCGGCGGGATCCAGGCGCACGGCCTGCAGCGCCATCTGGCTGGCACCCTCCAGGTCGCCCAGGCGCAGCTGGATGGAGGCCAGCGCCCGGTAGGCCTGGGAGGCGCTGGGGTCCAGGCGCATGGCCTTCTCCGCTGCGGCTTTCCCCTTGCGGAGCAGCGCCTGGCCCTCGTCGTAGCGACCCTGGCTGAGTGCCGTGATGGCGCCCAGCTCCGCCAGGGTCCAGGCATATTCCGCGTGGGCCGGCGCATAGTCCGGCTCCAGCTCGATGGCCGAGGCCAGGAGGGAGTTGGCCAGCCGCACCGAGTCCTGGTTGCCTTCCGTGAAGACCTGGAGTGCCTTGGTGTAGAGCTCCCGCGTCCGCGGCAGCCGCGCCTGGGAGCGCAGGGCGCCGGGGTCGCTGCCCAGACCCATTTCCAGGGGCAGCCGCTGCTGCAGCTCGTCCTCGAGCTTCAGCAGCTCCGTCACCGGGCGGTCGAGCTGAAACTGGTGGAGGGTGGAACCCCGGAGTGCATCCACGACCCGGACGCCCATGCGCAGCTGGCCCGCCACCACCTGGTAGCTGCCCAGCACCAGCAGCTCGGCCTTCAGCTGGCGGCCCAGCTCACCCACCGCGTGGGGCGCCTGGCCCGGCGTGTCGCCCAGCTGGTGCATGGCCTCCACCACCCGCAGGCGGTCCACTACGGCGAGGCCTTCCCGGCGCACCAGGCCGAAGGCCATGGCGTCCGCGAAGCCATTGCTCAGCCAGGCGTGCTCCGGGTCCGGCCGCAGCTGCTCCAGGGGCAGGATGGCCACCACCCGGCGGCCCCGGGTGAAGTCCTCCCGCGAGGCCCGGCGCGCCTCGCCCAGGCCTGTGGCCTCCGCCCGGCGCCACAGCCAGAACCCCAGGCCAGCCGCCACCACCACCACGCCGCTGACAGAAGCCAGGAGCAGGCGCCGACGCCCGCTGCGCCCAGGAGTCGCGAGGTGGGGCACGGTGGCCGTGGGCACATTCTCGGCAAGGCCCACCGCCAGGGCCTGCAGGTTGGGGAACCGGTCCCGGGGGACCTTGGCCAGGAGGCGGTGGATGGCGTCCTGGAGCGGGCGGGGCAGGTCGGGCCGGGCCTCCGCGAGGGGCCGGGGCTCGTCCCGGGTCACGGCGTAGAGCGTGTCCACCAGGCTGCCACGCAGAAACGGATGTACGCCGGTGGCCAGCTCGTAGAGCACCACGCCCAGGCTGAACTGGTCGGACTGCCCCGTGAGCGCCTGGCCGTTGGCCTGCTCGGGACTCATGTAGGCGGGCGTGCCCTGGCTGTAACCCGGCGCCGTGCGCTCCACCAGGGTCAGGTGGTGGGAAGCCTTGCCCGGGAGCGGCTCATCGGCGCCGCGGCGCGCGATGCCGAAATCCAGGATCTTGAGCTGGCCCTCCTCCGTCAGCAGCAGGTTCTCGGGCTTGATGTCACGGTGGACGATGCCCTTCTGGTGCGCGTGGGAGAGAGCTGCCGCCGCCTGCCGGGCCAGGCTCTGCAGGGCCTCCCCATCCAGGGGCCGGCCCACCAGGGCCCGCAGGGTCTGGCCTTCCACCAGCTCCATCGCGATATACGGCGTGCCCTCCACCTCACCCGCATCGTAGATGTGGGCAATGTTCGGGTGGTTCAGCTGGCAGGCCAGCTTGGCCTCGCCGATGAGTGCCTGGCGGCGCTGGTCGTCGGCATTCTTCAGGAGCTTGAGCGCCACCTCGCGCTCGAGCCGCAGGTCGAGGGCCCGCCAGACTTCACCCATGGCGCCCTCTCCCAGCCGGGAGAGCAGTCGGTAGGAACCGAAGTGCGAGGCATCAGAAGGCAAGCAGGTCCTTTGCGGGGAATCCGGCCAGTATACCTATCGACGCGATCCTTGCTTCATGCCCTTGCTGCGATTCCAGCGGAAGGCTTGACCAGGCTCACGAAATATCGAGAATCAGGCCGGAGGCCCGCATGCCCGCACAGGATCTTGAAGCCGCGCTGACGGGGGCCCGTCTGGTGGAAGAGGCCGGCTCCCTTCTCACCCTCGGCGAGGAACCCAGCCGCATGGTGACCCATGCCTTCGAGCGGCTCAGCCAGCTGGTCCCTTTCGACCTGGCCACCCTGCTGCTGCGCGAGGGCGACGGCCTGCGGGTGGCCCACGCCATCGGTCCCCTGGTCACGCCCCAGCTGGCCGGAACCCTCATTCCGGTGCGCGGCAACCTGCGCCTCATCCACGCCCTGAAGACCGGTTCCCTGCCCGCGACCTTCGAGGAGGACGATGCCGGCGAGGACACCTTCCAGGGCCTCCTGGAGATGCCCCACGGCCACAGCTGCCTGGTGGCACCCCTCCGCAGCCAGGGTGAGACCTTCGGCCTCATGACCCTGGACGCCGTGGTCTGTCGACAGTATCCCGCCAGCGTCCTGCACCATGTGGGCGTCTTTGCCTCCCTGCTGGCCCTGGGCCTCAAGCAGGCCGAGCACCTGGGCCGCCTCGCGGAGCGGGAGCGCAGCCTGGCGGTGGAGGTCAGCTACTTCCGCGAGGC